>JAGVLI010000272.1 GCA_020054355.1 Planctomycetales bacterium
CGCTTCAGTACCGTGGCCCATCAGTTCCGGACGCTGGACCGCTGGCTGCGCATGCGGCTGCGCTGCATGAAGCGGAAGCGGAAAAGCCTCCGGGACAATTGGCGGGTGCGGCTGATGCATCTGCGACGCCTGGGAGTTTGTTATCTCAGCGACTTCTGGTGACGCCTGCGCAGCACGGTTCCGTGGCTCCCCCCTGGTGGGGGCAAGCACGCGGGGGTCGCCCGGTGCCCGCAAGGGGCAAGCCGGTAAATCGGGGGAATCGACCCCCTCGCGAGGAGTGGCCGCAGCCACTCCCTTACCCACTACCGCACTGCTTTCGAGGCTCTGCCTCGAAGGCCAGCGCGCCGTCGGAATCCTCACTTTACCGCTGCCGGCGCGGCACGTCGGGGGCGCTTCAGCGAGGCAAAGCCTCGCGGGCAGTGCGGTCCCAGGCAGAAGCCCTGGGACCGAGGAGAGGATGGTTGGACGAGTCTGGGACCGAGGAAATTTATTGTCCAACTATGCGAACTTCGGCTCTTGCTACATGAGCTATGCTTGAAACTGACTTCCGCCAGCCTCCAACGAGGATTAGCTTCATGCGAGCAGCCGCTCTCCGTCTTGCCGCCCTGGCCGTCCTGCTGATCGCCCCAGCTGCCTCCCGCGCCAACGACCCCGCCGGCATCCAGTTCTTCGAGCAGAAGATCAGGCCCGTGCTGGTGAAACACTGCTACTCGTGCCATTCCGCCGAGGCCAAGAAGGTCAAGGGCGGACTGCTCCTCGATACCCGCCTGGGCCTGCTCAAGGGCGGCGAGTCCGGCCCGACGGTCGTGCCCGGTAAGCCGACCGATAGCCTGCTTCTCAAGGCGTTGCGGCACGATGAAGTCGCCATGCCGCCCAACGAAAAGCTGTCGGACGCCGTCATCGCCGATTTCGAGCAATGGATCAAGATCGGCGCGCCCGATCCGCGCGAGGGCGGTACGGCGCTGAAAACCCAGACGGTGGACATTGAAAAGGGCCGTAAGTTCTGGGCCTTCCAACCGGTGAAGCCCACCGCGCCGCCGGCGGACTCGACCTGGTCCCGGAACGACATCGACCGCTATCTCTTCGCCCAGTTGCAGGCAGCCAAGGTCCGGCCGGCGTCCGATGCCGACCCCCTGACCCTGATCCGCCGCGCGAGCATCGCCCTGACCGGGCTGCCGCCCACGCCGGAAGAGATCGATAGCTTCGTCAAGGACTCCAGTCCGCAAGCCTTCGAGCGCCTCATCGACCGGCTGCTGGCCTCCCCGCAATTCGGCGAACGCTGGGGCCGGCACTGGCTCGACCTGGCCCGCTACGCCGATTCCAACGGCAAGGACGAGAACCTTACCTTCCACGAAGCGTTTCGCTATCGCGATTACGTCATCGACTCCTTCAACAAGGACAAGCCCTACAACCGTTTCGTGATGGAGCAACTGGCCGGCGACCTGCTGCCCGGCGAAACGCAAGCTCAGAGGGACGAACAGCTGACCGCGACTGGCTTCCTGGTGCTCGGGCCAAAAGTGCTGGCCGACCGCGACTTTATCAAGCGGCGCATGGATGTCGTGGACGAACAGGTCGAGACCATTGGACGGGCGTTCATGGGCTTGACCCTGGGCTGCGCCCGCTGCCACGATCACAAGTTCGATCCGGTGCCCACCAGCGATTATTACGCATTGGCCGGCATCCTGCACAGCACGCGCACGCTCGATGGCATCAAGCTCGGCAACGCGGTCGTCTCCGGCTGGATGGTCCGACCGCTGGGCGCGGGCGGCGAGGACCAGCTGAGCGTCCAGAAGGAGTATCAGAAGAAGCTGCAAGCCATCACCGATCAGATCAAGAAGGCGCAAGCCGAGCTGAAAGGCCACGAGGACAAGGCGACGATGCGCGTGCCCGGCAGCCTGCTGGGCATCACCGTCGATGACAAGCAAGCCAAGCTGGTCGGCGCCTGGAAGCCGTCCGTCTTCAGCCGGCCCTACGTCGGCGAAGGCTACATCCACGACGACAAGGCCGGCAAGGGCGAGAAGTCGGCCACCTTCGCACCCAAGCTGCCCAAGGCCGGCGAATACGAAGTCTATATCTCTTATACCGCCTCCAAGGGCCGTTCCACGAAGACGCCGGTCATCGTGAAATCGGCCGAGGGCGAGAAGACCGTCATCATCAATCAGGAAGAACCGCCGAAGCTCGACAACCTGTTCCGCCTGGTCGGCAAGTACAAGTTCAGCGCGGGCAGCGACAACTCGGTGACGATTTCCAACAAGGACACCGACGGCTACGTGATCGTCGATGCCGTGCGTTTTGTCCCGACCGGGGCGCTGGGCAACGACCCGGAGATGGCGATGGGCGTGCCCATGCTCGTCAAGCAGCAGATCGCCGACACCCAGAAACGCTTGAAGGAACTGGAAGCGGAAGAAAAGCAGCTGAAGGCCGCCGCCCCGCCGCAGCCCCTGCTGGTGATGGCCGTGCGGGATGAGGCCAAGCCGGGCGACCTCAAGATCAACCTGCGCGGCAACCCGCACATGCTGGGCGACGCCGTGCCGCGCGGCTTCCTTTCGGTGGCCACTTCTCCGGGTGCTAACGCACCCGGCTCGCCAAAATTGGCGATCCCTGCGGACCAATCGGGCCGTCTGGAACTGGCGAAATGGCTGGCCGATCCGAACCATCCGTTGACCGCGCGGGTCATGGTCAACCGCGTCTGGAAGCACCTGTTCGGCGAAGGACTGGTGCGGACGGTGGACAACTTCGGCGTCCAGGGCGAGAAGCCGACGAACCCCGAGTTGCTCGACTACCTGGCGAAGCGCTTCATCGACGAAGGCTGGTCGGTGAAGAGGCTGATCCGCGAGGTCATGCTCAGCCGGGCCTACCAGGTCAGCACCTCCGCCGACGCAGCGCTGCTCAAGGCCGACCCGGAAAACAAGCTGTTCGGCCGGGCCAACCGCCGCCGCGCGGAAGCCGAGGTGATCCGCGATTCTCTGCTGCTGGTGGCGGGCAAGCTCGACCTGAGCCGCGGCACTTCGCCGGTCAGCACGCTGGCCGAGCGCGCCATCGACAACGATTCCAAGGGCGGCTTGCAGGCGCAGATCGACGGCAGCATGCGCCGCAGCATTTACTTGCCCGTGATTCGCAACGACTTGCCCAAGTTGTTCGAGGTCTTCGACTTCGCGGATGCCGACGTGACCACCGGGCGGCGCGATACCACCACGGTAGCCACCCAGGCGCTGTACTTGCTCAACAGTCCGTTCGTGATGGAGCAGGCCCAGCATACGGCTCGTCGCTTGCTGACGTTGCCCGACGACAGCGCCCGCGTCACCGACCTTTATCGCCGCTCCCTGGGCCGCGCGCCTTCCGAAAAAGAGCTGACCGCCGTGGTCCGCTTCGTGGAGAAGTTCAAGAAGACGGTAAAATCCGGCCCGAAGGTCGATCCTGCCGTGGAAACCTGGGCTGCCGTGTGTCAGAGCGTGTTCGGTTGCACCGAGTTCCGCTTCGTCGAGTAACCACGCCGCGTGCGGCTTTGCATACCCTTGGAGTTACCTTCATGACCTCCCGCATGACCCGCCGTCAGCTCTTGAAGGCCGCTGCCGCTGGCTTCCCCTACATGGCCCTCGCCGGCTTGACCAGCGCGGCCGCCGAAGCGAAAGACCCGCTTGCCGCTCGCGCCGGGCATCTGCCCGCCAAGGCCAAGCGCGTGATCTTCGTGTTCATGCACGGCGGGCCTTCGCAGGTCGATACCTTCGACTACAAGCCGCGCTTGCAGCAGGACGACGGCAAACCGTTGCCCTTCGCGCCGTCGAAGCTGCTCGAAAAGTCCACCGGCCGCAAGCTGATGGCTTCCCCCTGGAAGTTCTCTCAGTACGGCGAGAGCGGCGCCTGGGTCTCGGAGCTGTTCCCCGAAGTCGCGAAGCACGTCGATGACCTGTGCATCCTCAACGGCATGCACACCGAGGGCCAGAGCCACGGCCAGGCCGTCCTGCGTCTGCACACCGGCGCCGAGAACCTGACCCGGCCGTCGATGGGTTCCTGGATCGTCTACGGCCTGGGTACGGAAAATCGCAGCCTGCCCGGCTTCGTCACCATCTGTCCGACGCGCGGCCACGGCGGGGTGCAGAACTTTGGCAATGCCTTCCTGCCCGCTTCCTTCCAGGGCACGGCCATCGGCAATGCCGGCACCCCGGCTTCCGGCGCGCAGATTCGCCATATCGCGAATCAAAAGTTCTCGCCGGAACAGCAGCGCGAGCAACTCGACCTGCTGCAAGAACTGAACCGCGCGCACAACGAGCGCGTCGGCGGCGACGACCGCATCGACGGCGTCATCGAGTCCTACGAACTGGCCTTCCGCATGCAGGCTGCCGTCCCGCAACTGACCGATTTGCGCGGCGAATCGAAGGAAACCCTGAAGCTCTATGGCATCGACGAGAAGCCGACCGACGATTTCGGCCGGCAATGCTTGCTGGCCCGGCGCTTCGCCGAATCGGGCGTCCGCTTCATCCAGGTCTCGCACAGCTTCAAGTGGGACCAGCACGGCGGGCTGAAGACCGGCCACGAAAAGAATGCCAAGGAAGTGGACAAGCCGATCGCCGGCCTGCTGGCCGACCTGAAAGCGCGTGGCTTGCTTCAGGACACGCTGGTGCTCTGGGGCGGCGAGTTCGGTCGGACGCCGTTGGCCCAGGGGAAAGATGGCCGCGACCACAACCCGCAGGGCTTCACCATGTGGCTGGCCGGCGGCGGCGTGAAGAGCGGCATGATCCACGGGGCGACGGACGACTTCGGCTATTACGCGGTCAAGGGCAAGGTCCACATGCACGACCTGCATGCGACGATTCTGCACCTGATGGGACTGGACCACGAAAAGCTGACCTACCGCTACGCCGGCCGCGATTTCCGCCTGACGGACGTCTACGGCCGAGTGGTACGCGAGATCATCGCCTGATCTTGCGGCTTGTTGTAGGGTCCGCTGTGCGGACCATTGAACGCCGAATGACGCGGTGCGATGGTCCGCACAGCGGACCCTACGTTTCAAAACAGCCGATACCCCTCATCGGTCGGCATCGACTGCGTATTATCTCCGCGCCGCATCTCATTGACGTGCAAATGCGCCTGCCGGGTCGGTTCCGGCAGGCGATAGCCCCGACAAGTTTCCAGCACCACGCGCACCGCACTCGGCAAGTCGATCAAATGCCCCGCCGAGACGTACACCGGCTGCACGCCGTTCTTCGTGCGCACCACTTGCCCGATCACCTCTTCCTTGTCCAGCAACGGCGAGACCGAACCCGCCGCCTGGTCCGGTTCCGCGAACTTGCCCGTCAGCAAGCTCTTGGCACAGCCGATACACGGCACCTGCAACCACAAGCCCATGTGCGAGGCAATCCCCATGCGGCGCGGATGGGCGATTCCCTGCCCGTCGAACATCACCGCATCCGGCTCGGCCTGCAGCTTGGCGAACGCATCCAGCAGCGCCGGCGCTTCCCGGAACGACAGGAAACCGGGGATGTACGGAAACGTCGTTTCGCGAATCGCTGCTGCGGTTTCCACAATGCTGCCATCCGCCACCTTGATGACGACCACTCCCGCATAGATGGTGTTCGAGAAACGGTTGTAGGAAACATCCGCGCCGGCCACCAGTTCGCAGCGCGCCAACGGCGGGCGCACGTCGATCTTCGCCGCCAGTTCGCGTTGCAGCGCGGCCGCCTCGGACGGCGAGACCTCCCAGGGATGCAGCGTGGTGATGTTCATGGTACCCCAATCCTCCCGGCCGCTCGCGGCTTCGCCTGTCCTCTCTGGATTCTCGCCGACCGCCGTGATATTCCGCAAGTAGCTCCGCCTGAATGGACAGCGCGGGGCCATATTCGGTTCGGCGACAGGAGACTCCGAGCATGGACGCTCACGGCAAACTGGGCAAGCTGGAATGCGTCTCGCGACCGGAAATCGTCAAACAGCTTGGCCGGCGCGCTTCCTGGGTTACGTTCGGCTTCGGCATGCTGTGCATCCTGGGAGCGGCGTTGGCCCTGTTCGCCTTGACGGCATGCCGGGCGTTCCGGTGAGATACGGTGCCGAATGCAGCCTGGCGGCGCGGAACCAGTTGTTCGCATATTGACTTGCTCCGCTTGTGGGGAACACTTCCGCATCGCCGGCAATTTTGGTGATGGCTGGGCAACCTGCCCGCGCTGCGGAACGAGATTCGAGATAGCGCCGACTCTCGACGACGGTTCCACCGCGGCGAGGTCCGTTGCGGACGCGGAGGCTAAGCAGCCGCCATCGCACCGACAACGATTCCCCTGGCTGTGGCCAGTCCTCGTTGCGTTCGCCATCAGCGCGCTGCTGGGGTTGTCGGCGGGCATCGCACCGGTCAGCGCTGCGGGGGTGATTTGTTGCGGCCCGGTGGTGTGTCTGGGTTTGGCGATCTGGCTGGGATTGGTGGTCAGGCGGTCGCTTGAGGTTGGCGCTTTCGACCACGCCGTCGATGTACTCGTCCTGATCCTGTTGACGACCTTGTTCGCCCTCGCGCTGCTGGTCGTCTTGTTCCACACCTGTGCGGCAGTGGTAATGCCCGCGAACCTGCGCTAACACGGCTGGCCACCATCGCTGGCTCGCTTCAGGCATCTTCGAGCCTTGGATTGCATCAGTGCCAGGAGGTCGGCCACGCGCAAGTATTCGTCCAGTTCCGCTTCCTCTGCGCTAGTTAGCGCGCCCGCACTCGCCTTGGCGGAAAGTTCCGCCATTCGTTCGTGGTCGGGCCGGGGAAAGTTCATGCGCAAGATTGACCGGGCGATATCGGGTGACAGATTATCGTTGTCCGGCATGGCATCCACACCATCTAACTGGAATTGTTTTAGTACAAACTGATCGTAGCAAAGCACCGCCATTGCCGGCAATAAACAAGCCCTTCACAGGACGATTTCCATGATCCTCCGCGACTACACCTTTCTCGGCACCACGCGCAGCCTTTGCCCCCAGTGCCGGCGGCTGGTCGATGCCAAGATCATCGTGCGCCAGGGACGGGTCTACTTCCGCAAGAACTGCCCGGAGCATGGCGCCTTCGAGGACTTCGTCTGCTCGGATGTTCATTACTACGACCGCCATGAGTTCGACCAGCCAGCTCGCGCCCCGCGCCACTACGGCACATTGCCCGACAAGGGCTGCCCTTACGATTGCGGCCTCTGCACCGAGCACGAACAGCACACCTGCATTGCCCTGATCGAGATTACTTCCAATTGCAACTTGAAGTGCCCGATGTGCTTCGCGGAATCCGGACCCGGCGGGCAGAACATCGACTTCGCGACCTACACCCGCATGGTCGATCGCTACGTCCACCTGGAAGGGATCGCCGACGTGCTGCAGCTTTCCGGCGGCGAACCCACGCTGCATCCCGACCTGGTCCGCATGGTCCGCTACGCCTACGAGCAGCCGATTGCCGTGGTCATGATTAACACCAATGGCATCCGCCTGGCCCACGATCACGCGCTGCTCGAACAACTCGCAACCATGCGCGACCGCTTGGAAATCTACCTGCAATTCGACGGGTTCGACAAAGCGACCTATGAGAAGTTACGGGGCGAGGGCGAACAACTGCTGGACGTGAAGCTCAAGGCGCTGGATGCTCTGCGTCAGCATGGCATCCGCTGCACCCTGGTCTGCACCGTCGATCATCGCACCAACCTGCACGAAGTCGGCAAGGTGGTGCAGTTCGGCCTGGACCGGCCCGACGTGCGCGGCGTCAGCTTCCAGCTAGCCAGTTACTGCGGCCGGCACCTGCCCGCCGACGAAATGGAACGTCGCGCCACCATGCCGGATTTGGTAAAGGGACTCGTGCGGCAAACCGACGGCCTGGTGGCGGAGACGGACTTCTATCCGCTGCCCTGCGCCCATCCGAATTGCCACATGATGAGCTACATCTATCGCGGCGGCGAGAAGCCGGTGCCGATCAATCGCATCATCGACGTGACCAAGCACATGGACCTGATCGCCAACAGCATCGTCTACACGCCGGCACGGGCCAGGCAACTGGCAGCCGCCTACCTCGATGCGGCCGGCGGCTGCGGCTGCGGTCCGAACGGCTGCGGAGAATCAACGTCGTTTAGCCGCGAGCCGAAGGCGAGCGCTGCGTCTCCACCGCTCGACGATTTCGTCGTCCGCGCCCTCGCCGAGAAGCTCAACGGCAGCGACGTCTTCCGCATCACGCTGACCGCGTTCCTCGACGCCTACAACTTCGACGTGCGCCGCGTGATGAAGTGCTGCCTGGCCCACCTGCTGCCCAGCGGGCATGTGGTGCCGTTCTGTGCGTACAACACGCTCTACCGCGACGGCCATGTGCCGCTGCCGAAGCTGGCGGATGCTCCCGCAGCGCGGCGGTCGTTGCAGCTGGTCAGCGATTCATAACGCTTCTGCGAAGCGTCGCTAACCGCAATCGATTTACATGCCGACCCGCTACTATTACACCCTGTTCATGCTGCTGGCGCTGGCGGTGTTCCTGGCCGTCCGTCAGCACATGCCCAAGTCGCGGCAACTCGCCGCGCTATCATTGCGGCATCGACTCTTGCTCGCCTGGGCCATTCTCGTCGGTGGAGCGCTGGGCGCGAAGGCCGGCTACCTGGCGGGCAGCGGCGGCAGCTTCTTCGACTGGCCGACCTGGCTGATCGACGGCAAGACCGTGACCACCGGCCTGATCGGCGCGTACCTCGCCGTGGAACTGACGAAGTTCCTCCTCGGCATCCGCGTCAAGACCGGCGATAGCTACGCTCTGCCGCTGGCGCTGGCCCTCGCCGTCGGCCGTTGGGGCTGCTACTTCCACGGCTGCTGTTTCGGCAATCCCACGGACTTACCCTGGGGAATCACCTTCCACGACGGCATTCCCCGCCATCCGACGCAGCTCTACGAAGTGGCGTTTCATCTCATCATGGCCGGTGTCCTCGGTCTGTTCATGTACTTCGGTCTGCTCCGCTTTCAGCTGCTGAAGTTCTATCTCATCGCCTATGGCGTCTATCGCTTTCTGACTGAGTTCATTCGGCCCGAACCCGCATGGGCGCTCGGCCTCACCTTCTACCAATGGGTCTGCCTGGTGATGGTCCTCGGCCTGGCCGTGCAGTGGCGGCTCGACCGCGAGCTGGCTGCCGACCCGGAACCGACCGAATCACCCGCCGCCGAGCCAGTGGCCATTCCCTGACCAGCGCTGCGCAATCCCTGGCCAGTCACTTGTCGAGATTCTCCGAATCTGTAGTCGAATCGCTCGATTTCCGACGCGGCACGACTCTTGCAATCCAGCGCATTGCGAGAGCGGGCGATGCTCGCTATCGTGATTGAATGCGAAACGCTCGCCTTCGGCTCGCGGCTAAACAACAAACATGCCCTCCTTTGCTCACCCCTGGTTTTTACTGCTGCTGCCGTTGGTGCCGTTGATCGTCTGGCGCTGGGTCCATCGGCCCCGGCCCGCCATCCGGCATTCCAGCACGGAACTGCTCGCGCAGCTGCCCAATGGCCGGGGGCGGTGGGTCCAGCGCATCGGCATCGTGGCCCGCACCCTGGTCCTGACTCTGCTGGTCCTGGGCATGGCCGGTCCGCGCTGGCCCGATCGGACCACGCGGATTCCCACCGAGGGCATCGCCATCGCCATGCTGGTCGATGTCTCCGGCAGCATGGCCGAGGAAGACTTCGACTGGCAGGATCAGCCCATCGCTCGCCTGGAAGCAGTCAAACGCGCGTTCAAACTGTTCGTGCAGGGCGGCGAAGGGCCAGACGGGGAAACGCTCGAAGGCCGGACTGCCGACCTCATCAGCCTGGTGGCCTTCGCCACGCGGCCAGAGACGATCTGCCCGCTGACGCTCAGCCATCGCGTGCCCGTGCAACAGCTGGAAAAGCTGGAGCCGCGCAGCGTGCCGGGGGAATCGGAGACGAACATCAGCGACGCCCTGGTCGAAGGATTGCATCGGCTCAATCAAGCGGGAGCCAAGCGCAAGGTGATCGTGCTGCTCAGCGACGGCGAGCATAACGTCGCCGATCCGCGCTGTCGGTATACTCCGCGCCAGGCCGCGCAGCTGGCCGGCAGCCTGGGCATCCCGATCTACGCGATCGACGCCGGCGGCGAAGC
>JAGVLI010000880.1 GCA_020054355.1 Planctomycetales bacterium
CCGCTCGCTCCGCCGCGGAGCGGCGGGCTACCATGTGGATTGAGCCGCCGTCCGCCGTCCCCTATAATCGAACCGGGCACGGCTGTCATCCGCTTCACATCCTCGCTGTCCCTTGGCCGGCCCCGTCCGCCGTCATTACAAGGAGGTCGTCATGAGCAGCACTCTCCAGGGCAAGCATCGCATCGCCGGCCGCTGGGTCGCTTCCGCCGCCAAGTCGTTCGAGAGCCACAACCCCGCGCGCTGGGACGAGATTGTCGGCGTCTTTCCGCTGGGCACCGTCGAGGACGCGAATAACGCCGTGGCCGCCGCCCGCGCTGCTTATCCGGCCTGGCGACGGACGAGTCGCATTCGCCGTGCCGAACTCTTCGACAACCTGGCGCAGCTCGTCAAACGCGACACCGATTCGCTGGCACAGCTGATGGCCCGCGAGTGCGGCAAGGTCGTGACTGAATGCCGGGCCGAAGTGGTCGAAGGGCTGCACATGATCCAGTACGTCTTCGGCACCGGCCGCATGCCGATGGGCGACGTGCTGGCCTCGGAAGTAGCCGAGAAGGACGCCTTCATGCGCCGCAAGCCCTGGGGCGTGGCGGCGGTCATCACGCCCTGGAACTTTCCCTTCGCGGTGCCGCTCTGGATGCTCGGCCCCAGCCTGAACGAAGGCAACACCGCCGTCTTCAAACCCTCTGAAGACACGCCCGCCATCGCCCAGCGCATGATGGAGCTGTTCGAGGAAGCCGGCTTCCCGCCCGGTGTCGTCAACCTGGTTCACGGCGACCACGTCGCGGGCGAAGCACTGGTGAAGAATCCCGACGTCAACATTGTGCTGTTCACGGGCAGCTACGACGTGGGCCATCGCATCCAGCAACTGTCGGCCGACTTCTACGACCGCATCGTCGCCTGCGAGATGGGCAGCAAGAGCGCGGTCATCGTCTGCGAGGACGCCCGGCTCGACCTGGCCGTGACGGCCGGGGTCGTCAGCGCCTTCAAGACCAGCGGCCAGCGCTGCGTGTCGGCGGGCCGAATCCTGGTGGCCGAGAAGATCATGGATAAGTACGCCGAGCAATTCGTGGCCACGGTCAAACGGCTGAAAATCGGCGATCCGCTCGACGCCAGCCATTTCACCGGCCCGGTGATCCATCAGGGAGCGGTCGAAAAGGTCGAGCAGTACAACGAACTGGCGCGCAAGGAAAAAGCGGACATCCTGCTGGCCGGCGGCCGGATGAACGGCGGCGCGCACGGCAAGGGTTGCTTCCTGTCGCCGTTCGTCTATCGCCAGGAAGCAAAGCCCGGCATCCGCACCGTCCGCGAAGAAGTCTTCGGCCCGCACCTGGCGCTGATCCCGTTCGAGAACAACGAGGACGCGGTCCGCATCTACAACGACGTGGAATACGGCCTGTCGATGGCGGTCATCACGGAAGACTATCGGGCGATGCGCTGGTTCCGCGACGAATGCGAATACGGCATGGGCTACGTGAACCTGCCCTGCATCGGCGCGGAGGTCCATCTGCCGTTCGGCGGCGTGAAGAAAAGCGGCAACGGCCATCCGTCAGCCGCCGGACTGATCGAAACGGTAACGCACAAGACCGCCTGGACGGTCAACCACGCCACCGAAATCAAGATGGCCCAGGGGCTGACCACTGACATCGCCAAAGTTTAGCCGCGAGCCGAAGGCGAGCGCTGAACCGCCAGGCATCTGTTGGAGACAAACCATGACCATGACGATCCATGCCGACCCGGTGCCGTTGCGCGTGGCCGAGGGTGGCGCAATCCGCGTTGGGAACACGCGGATTCCTCTAGACCGCATCGTCGAGGAGTACGAGCGGGGCACGACTCCCGAAGCGATGGTCCATTCCTACGATGTGCTCGATCTCGCCGATGTTTACGCCGCGATCGCCTACTACCTGCGCCACCGCGCGGACGTTGCGGCTTATCTGCAACGGCGAGAGCAGGAGGCAGCGGAGATTCGCCAGAAGATCGAAACCGAAATGCCTTTACCGCCGGGTTTCAAGGAAGAATTGAACCGACGCTGGGCGGAGAGGGAAAGCAGCCATGCTCCGCCTCGGCAGTGACGCGGATGTTCACGGATTGATCGTCCGCGGGCTGCGCCAGCGCGAGCCGAACCTCGACCTGGTGCGCGTGCAGGAAGTGGGCCTGCGAACGGCGGATGACCCCACGATCCTGGCCTGGGCCGCCGCTGAAGGCAGGATATTGATCACGCAGGATCGAAGCACCATGACTGGCTTTGCGTATGACCGCGTGAAGGCCGGGCTGCCCATGCCGGGAGTGGTGATTGTGTCGGACCAAATGCCTGTTGGGAAAGCGGTCGAACAAATTCTGATGATAGCTATCTGCAACGCTCTGGACGAAATGAAGGACCAGGTGATCTTCCTGCCGCTTTGAGCAAGCCGCCTGGACGGTCAACCACGCCAGCGAGATCAAGATGGCCCAGGAGTTGACGACGAGCATCGAGGGAGGTCGGCCATGAAAGCGCAACAGCCTTGGTTGTTCAGCGAACCGCTTGAGACGACGGTTCTGACTCTGCGGTCGATTCTTCAGGGCCAACCCATCACCTTCATCGAACATGACGAAGAGGGTGGTTGGCATTTTTTTGACGGCAGACAGTTCTTCGATGGCTCCGAACTGAAACTCGTCCCATTGAAGAAAGTGATCGAACTTGACCAGCGAATAACGGAACTTGGCGACTTGCCGATCGGCTGGCGAGCTTGGCGGGATGCTGCTGATAGTCCTTGGGAGCGGGAATCGGTCAAGACCAAGGACAGAACGCGGGCGAAGACAGCGGCTCTGCTTGCGAAAATGCAGAGGAAAAGGATCGAAGTTCCACCGGGAACACCGAGCATCGTGGAGATGTTGCGCGAGGATCGTGCCCGATGATTGCAGTTCGGAATCTTTGGATATCGATGATCTGGGATCGAAAGATGAGTTCTCGCCTCGGAGTGATTTTGGAACCCTTCAAAAGAAATGGCGACTACTCGCCTCCTTGGGGGATACCGACTGCCGCCGATTTCCAATCCCTGGAGCGTCGCTACGGCTGCAGGTTTCCACCCAGCTATCGGGAATACTGCGAGGTTCATGCTGCGACTGTTCCGCTAGGCGATAACGCTTTCATGTGGGCAACTGCTAGCCCCAAGGAAGATGCCTACGCCAGTCTGGAAACGGCCATTATCGGTGCCAGAGTGTGGCGCATCCCATCGCACTTCGTTCCCTTTTGGGAAGATGAAGGCAACTTCTACTGTTTTGACACAAGGACTGTTTCTGCGGACGGTGAGTTTCCAATCATTTTTTGGGATCACGACGACCCCCAGGGGTCAGCAAAAGCAAAACCAGAATTCGCCAGTTTTGTCGAGTGGTTGCTCGACAGACTGAAACAGTTCAATCACCGAAGGTGAGTAGCCGCGCTGGGATGCAGTACCTACATGGAGGAGTAATGCTATGTGGCTCTTCGAGAACCAAACCGTCCCGACCATCAAGACCGAACTGCCCGGCCCCAAGGCTAAATCGCTGCTGGAGCGCGACCAGCGCTTCATGTCGCCGTCGTATACGCGCATCTACCCGCTGGTGGTGGCGCGCGGCTCCGGGGCCGTCATCGAGGACGTGGACGGCAACCTCTATCTCGACTTCACCGCCGGCATCGCCGTCACCGCCGCCGGCCACTGTCATCCGGATGTCACCGCCGCCATCCAGGACCAGGCCGCCAAGCTGATCCACATGTCGGGCACCGACTTCTACTACGAGCCGCAGATTGATCTCGCGCAGCGGCTCGCCGAGTCCGCGCCGGGTACGACCCCGAAGCGTGTCTTCTTCACCAACAGCGGCGCGGAAGCCCTGGAAGCCGGCCTGAAGCTGGCCCGCTGGCACACCGGCCGTTCCCGCGCCATCGCCTTCATGGGCGCGTTTCATGGACGGACCTACGGGGCCATGTCGCTGTCGGGTTCCAAGCTGGTGCATCGCCGCGGCTTCTCGCCGCTGGTGCCCGATATTCATCACGTGCCCTATCCGCGCGGCTGCACGACCTGCGCCAATCCCGACGTGGCCTGCGAGTGCGTCCGGCAAATCGAAGAGACCGTGCTGAAGCGGACCGCGCCGCCCGAAGAGGTGGCTGCCATCTTCGTCGAGCCGATCCAGGGCGAAGGCGGCTATCACGTGCCGCCCGCCGGTTTCCTGCCCGCGCTGCGCGCCCTGTGCGACCGCCACAACATCCTGATGGTCGCCGATGAGGTCCAGACCGGCATGGGCCGCACCGGCAAGCTCTTCGCCGTCGAGCACTGGAACGTCGAGCCGGACATCCTCTGCCTGGCCAAGGGCATCGCCAGCGGCATGCCGCTCGGCGCCATCATCGCGCGCGGCGAGGTCATGGATTGGCCGCCCGGCAGCCATGCCAGCACCTTCGGCGGCAACCCGGTCAGCTGTCGGGCCGCTCTGACGACTCTGGACTTGCTGGAAAACAAGTACATCCGCAACGCGGCCGAGCGCGGCGAGCAGCTGCGCCAGGGCCTGATCCAGATGCGCAAGAAGCATCCAGCGCTCGGCGACGTGCGCGGTCTCGGCCTGATGATGGCAGTGGACCTGGTGAAAAATCAGGACCGTACGGCGCTCGACCCGGCCCTGCGCGACGAAATCGTGCAGACGGCCTATCGTCGCGGCTTGCTGCTCCTCGGCTGCGGCGACGCGGCCATCCGCTTCTGTCCGCCGCTGTGTGTCACCGCCGAGCAGGTGAACACCGCGCTCCACATTATCGAAAGCGTGCTGACCGCACGACAGCCGCAGCCGGCGGCAGTCTGAGGCTGCTTGCTTTTTCGGCAGTCCCCCTATACCCTTGCCCTAACTAGCCGTGCAGGATTGCGCAGCGGTTCCCCTTGTTCGCTAGCCCAGGCCTTCAGGCCTGGGAGGTCGTGTGCC
The DNA here is from genome assembly GCA_020054355.1 of Planctomycetales bacterium. Classification (GTDB taxonomy): domain Bacteria; phylum Planctomycetota; class Planctomycetia; order Gemmatales; family Gemmataceae; genus JAGVLI01. The sequence continues at coordinate 4,918 of JAGVLI010000880.1, forward strand.
CGACGATTGGCCAGGCCTTCAGGCCTTTTCGCGCGAAAAGGCCTGAAGGCCTGGGCTACCGAACAAGCAGCTCTCCCGGCGATTTGCTGTCGAATCTGGTGCGGTAATCCGGTTCGTTCACGGCAACGCGGGCCGCTGACTCGCGGCTAATCTCGCAGGAGAGTGATCCATGCCTGCTCCCATCCTGGTCACCGGCGGCTGCGGCTTCATCGGCAGCAACTTCATTCGCCTGATCCTGGAAACCGAACCGGAAGTCAGCCTCATCAACCTCGACCAGCTGACCTACGCCGGCAACCTGGCTAACCTGACCGACGTGGCCGACAACCCGCGCTATCGCTTCGTCCACGGCGATATTGCCGACCGCACCGTGGTCCGGCAACTCGTGCAAAGCGGCGTCTCCGGCATCATCAACTTCGCCGCGGAGAGCCACGTCGATCGCAGCATTCAGGATTCGGGGCCGTTCATCCGCACCAATATCGTCGGCACGCAGACGCTGCTGGATGCCGCCCGCGAGTTCAGCGTGCCGCGCTACTTGCAAGTATCGACCGATGAGGTGTACGGCAGCCTGGGCGCCTCCGGCTTCTTCACCGAGGAAACCCCGCTGGCCCCGAACAGCCCGTATTCCGCGAGCAAGGCGGCGGCCGACCTGCTGGTCCGCGCCTACGTCCACACCTTCAACTTTCCCGCCGTGGTCACGCGCTGCTCGAACAATTATGGACCTTATCAGTTTCCCGAAAAGTTGATTCCGCTGTTCATCACCAACTTGCAGCGTGACGAATCGGTGCCAGTGTATGGCGACGGCCAGAATGTCCGCGACTGGATTCACGTCCTGGATCATGCCCGCGCCATCTGGGCCGTCTATCGCCAGGGCAGGGTAGGCGAGGTCTACAACGCCGGCGGCCACAGCGAGAAGACCAACCTCGAACTGACGCACCTGCTGCTCGACATCCTGGGCAAGCCGAAGACGCTCATCAAGTACGTGAAGGACCGGCCGGGCCACGACCGCCGCTATGCCATCGACACCAGCAAGATCGAGAAGGAACTGGGCTGGAAGCCCAAGGTCACCTTCGAGCAAGGGCTGCGCGACACGGTGCAGTGGTATCTCGACCATCCCGACTGGATCGCCGGCATCCGCACCGGCGACTACCTGAAGTATTACCAGAAGCAGTACGGCCAGATGGCCTGCTGAAACACATGGTAGCCCGCCGCTCCGCGGCGGTACGAGCGGCGCAGCCGCGAGTGTGGCGCCGGCGGCATGCGGCTCGCGGTTGCGTAAATGAACGGCGTGCAGCTGGCAACGATAGCCAGCCACAGTCGCG
>JAGVLI010001061.1 GCA_020054355.1 Planctomycetales bacterium
CGAGTTGCCCCAGCCCAGCACGAAGCGGCACACCAGGTACACCACCAAGGCGGCGCCCGCGCCGGCGCCCAGGGCCAGCAGCACGGCTGTCCCCGGCGTCAACTGGTAGGCAAGCAACTCATCCGGGCGCATGAACCACCCCACCGGTAAACGATGCGTCAGCGTCTCTATTTCAAGTGTAGACTCGCGCTTTCGGCGGAGCAAGGTGGCAGCAGGCTTTGGCGGAGAGTTCTTCGTCGATGGGCATGATCTATTGCGCCAACGGGCAGCGAAGTGCGCACCTCGCCGCCCGCAGGGCCATTTTCAGCGGTATCAACCGAACAGCATCAGCACGTTCCAGGTCGGCTGACGGACGAACTGACAGCCCAGTTCCCACTTGCCGTCCTTGAGCCGGCAGCTTTTCACTTCCAGCTGCACCCAGGGGGCCGACGTCGGCGCCTTGACGGCACGGACGCTGAAGATTTCGCCCGGCTCGACTTCTCCATCCACGGTCACGCACAGGCCGCCCATCGAGCGGTCGGTGACCCAGCCGGTACCCAGGTCGGCCCGGGCGGCGGCGTCGCGCAGCTGCACTTCCACCAGGGTGCCCTTGCGCCGCAGGGAAGTACGGCGCTCCGAGGTGCCGCCCTGGACGAAGGGGTCGCGGACCGAAGGCAGCGGCTTCTTCGGCCGGGGCTGCGCGCGGGGCGCCCGCGACTTGGTGTACAGCAGGAAGCCGAGCAGGCTGACCAGGCAACCCACCAGGGCGCCGACGATCAGCAGCGGCAAATTCTCCTTGGTCAACAGTTGATTGGCGAACAAGTTTGCAGGGGGCATGGACTTCCACCTCCGAGTTCCCGTTCCATGTAATTCTATACGGCGGGACGAGCCGTCCGTTCGCCGTATCCGCTGGAAACGGCGTTCCGTGGCAATCTTCGATGCGGCACTGGAGTGGATGCAAGACAGAGAGGCAGGCGTCGGCGACCATAGCTTCGGATATTGAGGCGGTGCCTGTCAATGCGGTTTTGGCCGGGCAGGAATCTCGTCTTGCTCTTTCGCTCCAGGCGGGTGGGCGAAACGAATCTCCAATATCGAGCAAGCAACGTCCTATGTCAAAAGAAAGAAGCGCGTTTGCTGACTTTCCCAGCCGGGAGGTCCGGCGAGCCGAGCCGGAGCTGTCCGATCAGATCAGCCTGATTTTGCAAAGTCGCGGCGCCGCTCGGCTCGCAGCGCCTACCTGAAAAAGAAAACCGGCCGGGCTTGGCAGGCCCGGCCGGCTGAATGGTCAAAAGTCGTTGCCCGACTTACTTGTTGAAGATGAACTCCTTCGAGTTCAAGAGCGCCCAGAGGATGTTCTCGTAGGCGACCTTCTTGCCGTTGGGCTTGTCGGCGTACTTGGCGATGTGCGCCAGGGCGGCTTCCTTGTCCTTGTCCGTCGGCTTACGGCCGAAGGTCCAGAGGAACAGGTCTTCGAGCTTCTCGGCGTCGGGACGGGCGTCCTTGGCCAGCAGGTCGGCGCGGCCGTTGCCCGCCGCCAGCTTGGTCTGCACTTCGTCGGAGTTCAGCAGGTGCAGCGCCTGGGCCAGGTTGGCTTCGCTGACCCGTTCGCACTCGCAAGCGCTGATGCGCTGCGGGCGGCCGAACACATCCAGGAAGTACGACTGGAACGATTCATCGGGCAGCATGATGGCCCGCTTGGGAGCGTACTTGTCGGTCGGCAGGCCGGCGAACGGCGTGGGCACGTTCGTCACCTGGCAGACCGCGTCGAACAGCACTTCAGCGCCCATCCGCTTCGGATAGTAGCGGGCGTAGGAGTGCTTGTCGTGCTTGTTGAAGTCGTTCGGCACCGAACTGAGCTGATAGGTCCGGCTCTTGGTGATGGTGCGGATCAGGTGCTTGAGGCTGAACTTGCTGTCGATCAACTCCTTGGCCAGCGCGTCGAGCAATTCGGGGTTGCTCGGCGGATTGGTCACGCGCATGTCGTCCAAAGGATCGACGATGCCCCGGCCGAAGAAGTGCGCCCAGTAGCGGTTGGCCACGGCGCGGGCGAAGAACGGATTCTTCGGCTCGGCCATCCAATCGACCAGCTTCTGGCGCGGGTCGTCTTCCGGCGCGATCACCATCGGCTCACCGTCCAGCGGCTTGATCGGCGAAGGCTGGTTGGTCCGCTTGTTGATGACGTTGCCGGTGGTCTTCGTGTAGATGAACTGCCGGGACTTGTTCTGGCCCTGATTGGTCACGCCCGGCGTGACGATGTTCTTGCGGCCGACCCGGCCGAAGAACGCCGCCAGGCCCCAGTAGTCGTCCTGGCTCCACTTTTCGTACGGGTGGTGATGGCAGTTGGCGCAGGCCATCCGCAGGCCGAGGAACACCTGGGCGGTGTCGTCCACGAAGTTTTCGGGGTTGGTCAGTTCCAGGTACCAGACGGTCGGCGGGCTTTTCACGTTGTCGCCGGTGCCGGCCAGGATTTCGCGGGTGAACTGATCGTAGGGCTTGTCCTGGGCCATCGCCTCGCGGATCCAGTTATGGAAGCCGAAGGTGCCCACGGCCCGGTCGGGCAGGTTCCGCCGCTTGACGCGGAGGATGTCGGCCCACTTGTTGGCGAAGTAGTAGCTGTACTCGTTGGTTTCGAGCAGCTTGTCCACCAGCTTGTCGCGCTTGGCGCCGTCCTGGTCGGCCAGGAACGCCTTCACCTGCTCCGGCGTCGGCAGGGTGCCGGTGACGTCCAGGGAAACGCGGCGGAGGAATTCCTCGTCGCTGCACAATTCGGAGGGCTGCAGGCCGAGTTCCTTCCACTTCTTGGCGGTCTGCACGTCCACCGGAGTCTTCGGCTCGAACTTCCAATCGCCGACTGGCTTGCCCAGCGGCACGGTCGAGCGGAAGACGGTGACGTTGCCCTGGTAGCGGGCCATGATGGCGGCTTCGCCGGCCATTTCCAGGGTGCGGACCACGCCGAGGTTATCGACGACGGCCACTTCGGTGTCGTTGCTTTCGTACTGGGCGCGGCGGGTGATGTCTTCCACCGTGCCGTCGCTGTAGTGGGCGTAGACCGCGATCTGCTGCTTGTTGCCGCGGCTCAGCACGCGATGCTCGGGGAAGATCGTGATCTTGACGACGGTGGGATCGGTCTTCAGGCCGAAGGGCGTGCCGGCGGCGATCCAGCGGCGGACGAGCTTGTACTCGTCGGAGCCTTCTTCCATGCGCTTGCCGCCCGCGTGCGCGACCACGCCGGTCGCCTTGAGCAGCAGCAAGCTGTTATCGGGAGCGGCGGGGAACAGCCGGCGGCCCCGGCCTTCCTTCACCAGGGTCATGTAATCGAGGTCCGGCTCGAAGCCGAGCAGCGACAGCTTGAAGCCGTTCTGGCCGGAAGCCTTGCCGTGGCAGCCGCCGGAGTTGCAGCCTAGCTTGGTGAAGATCGGCACGATCTGATTGCCGAAGTTGATCGGCAGGTTCTGATCGACCGCCTCAGCCGTCACCGGCACCTTGATCGACTTGTCGCCGTAGGAGACGGTGATCTCGGTGCTGCCGTTGGCCAGCGGGATGACGCGGCCGGCAGTGGTGACGCGGACGATCTTGGGATCGGCCGCTTCGTACTTCACGTCGCCGCTGAGGTCTTGCAGTCGGCCGCCGGCCAGGTTGCCGGTCAGGACCAGCTGCGCGGCGTCATCGCCGCCCTTCAGCGCGACCTTCGCGGGTTGCACGGCCAGGGACTGAACATCGGCGGGCTTGGGCAAAACGACTTTGTCTTCGTTGGCCGGGGAATTGTTGACGACATCCGCGGCCGAGAGGCGCCCGTCTGACCAGATGAGGGCCGCAAGGGCCGTCAGGACGAGCCAGCGTGTGCATGTGCCTTGCATGAGGCATCCCCCTTACATGTGGTAGGAGTTACTGCAAACCGCCTCCCCCTTGGGGTGGAGGAGTCTGGGAGTGGTTGTTGGCAGGTAGGAAGAACCTCTCCCGGCAGGTATTCACTCCTAGGATAACTGATATTAACGGAGACGCAAGCGGGAAGTCGCGCGGAAAATTAGAAATTGATGAGTGGGAGGATTGCGCCGTTTGGCCGCGCGCCGATCCACGGTACTCGCCTCCAGCGCGGCTTCATCACTGACGGACAACATTCCGGAAGCCGTAATCTCCCAGCCTTCAGCGGCAGGGCTTTCAAGTTGCATAGAACCTGCTGCCTGCAAACGGCTTGTGGCGTCGAATTGACGGGAAAATCATGTGGGCCGTCTCATTCAGGTTTTCGTCGATGCGTTGCGTGACCATTCGCCAGTAAATCCAGGGTGGTTTCAACGCATCAACTGTCACTTGCCTCAAGCACCTTGGAAGCCCTGCCGGGCCAAGAAAGCCTGGTGTAGGCCGCCACGGTCATGAAGCCTATCCGAACCAGAGATTCACGAGGCTCGATACTTGATGGCGAGTTGCGGCGTCTCGATGCGCTTGCCGGCCGACGCCTTGCTGGTCATCAGGAAATCGAGCATGCCGGTGGTCAGCAACGTCCGTTCGACGGGATACGGCGCCTTGCCCGTGGTCATCATCTGGGCGGTATGCTGCACCAGGAAGCTGAAGTGATCGCGCTGCGGCTTGGGCAGGTCGTACCAGCAGGCGGCGGGTTCCCGCTGCCCCTTGATCCGGCCGGCGAAAGCGAACTCCTGGCAATGGCGCGGCGACATGAAGGACGCCGCCTGCAAGCCGTCGTTGTATTCGATCAAATAAACGATCGCTTGCGCGTCGTCATCCTCGATCTTGCCCAGCTTCTTCGGCGGCACCTTGGCCTGCACGGCTGCCACGGCGGCGTCGAGCAGCGCCCGGTCCCATTTGCCCGATTTGGCCGCTTCCCACGCTTCCTTGCCGGAGAGCGCCTGCACCGCCTTGACGCCGGTCTCGCCGCCCTTGCGGCGTTCGGTCATCACCTGCAAGCCTTCGAGGGTGTGGAAGCCATAGGTCTCGAAATGGCCGTAGCCCACCGACAGCGCCCGCTCCCATTCGACGCCGGCCGTGGGTTGCAAGTCGGGCCGCCGCCAGGTGACGGGCACCGAGGAACCGGCCAGCATCGGAAAGCCCAGTTCCTTGCTCTGGTCGTACATCCATTTGGCATCGTCCCAGGCATAGGCCAGGTGCTTGTCGTTGAAGACCGGCACCGACTTCTTCGACGCCCGAAAGACCTTGACCACTTCCTCGAACATCCTCCGGCGCGGATACTGCTTCTGGCCCTTGTCGTTGATTGGATAATCGCCGTGCTCGCCGACGATGACCACGCCATCGACGGCGAGCTGGTCGCCGCCGAGGGTCAGGGCGTCGGCGATGCTTTTGACCAACGGCACCTTCCAGCGCCGGGCCAGCGGCTGGCCGATGTCGAGGTCGTTCACCTGCTCGATGTAGAGCGACGCCACCTTGCAGGGCGGCGGGAAGCTCTTGCCGACGATGCTGTAGCCTTCCATGAAGCGCGTCACGATGTTGTCGGCATGGCTGTACCGATGGTAAGTCGTGACGATGGCGGCGATCTTCTTGTCCGTGGCCGGGGGCGCGACGACCTGGGCTTGGGCAGCTGCAAAGCCGCAAGCGGCGGTGGCGGCGAGGAATTCGCGGCGGTTCATGGGATCAGGCCCTCTTCGCGGAAGAATTGCAGCGTGTTGGCGACCGCTGTCACGGTCTTGTCTACATCCGCCTCGTTGTGCATGGCGCTGAGCCAGCCGCTGAGTCCGGGCGTATCGACGCCATGCAGCAACATCCCGCAGCGGAAGGCATGCACGAGTTGCTTGTTCTTCATCCCGTCGAGTTTTTCCAGGTCGCCGTTGTAGGGAACGAAATCGTCGCTCGCGGGGCGCGGTCCCTGGTAGTTGGGCACCAGCCGGAAGCTGGAGAATTCGCCGTAAGCCACCCAGTTGAAGCCGCGCTCGACGAGCATCTGGTTGAGCTTCTCGCGCAGCAGCTTGCCGGTGCGGTTGGCCCGCTGGCAGAATTCGCCGCTGGCGACCAGCCGCAGCGTGGCCACGCCGGCGGCGGCCGAGAGCGGATTGGCGTTAAAGGTGCCGGGGTGCTTCATCTTCGGCTTGCCCGCGCGGAATTCGAGGAAAGCGAGGATGTCCGCCCGGCCTGCCAGGCAGCCGCCGGGCAACCCGCCCGCGAGGATTTTGGCCAGCGTCGTCAAGTCTGGCTTGACCTGATACAGCCCTTGCGCGCCGCCCGGATGGACGCGGAAGCCGCTGATGACTTCGTCGAAGATCAACACGCGCTGATGTTTCGCGGTAATCTCGCGCAGCGCTTTCAGGAAGTCGCCGCGAATCGGCACCGCGCCAAAGTGCCCGCCGGTCGGTTCCAGGATGACGCAGCCGATCTGCGGATCGTTCGCCAGGGTCTTCTCGATGATCGCCGGATCGTTGGGCGGCACGACGACCGTTTCGGCCTGCACTCCAGGGGCCACGCCGGGAATGGCAGCGCCGTCGTAGGGCGGATCGCAGGCGGGAATGACGAAATCGTGCCAGCCGTGAAAATGCCCGGCGAACTTCAGGAACTTCGGCTTGCCGGTGAAGATGCGTGCCAGCCGCAAGGCCATCAGCGTGGCTTCGGTTCCCGATGAGGTGAAGCGCACCCGTTCGGCGGATGGGATCAGCTTCTGCACCAGCTGGCCCCACTCGATTTCCGACTCATGGCACGCGCCCGGATGCGTCGCCCGGCCGGCCTGCTTCTGCACCGCTTCCACCACGGCCGGGTGACAGTGCCCCAGCAGCAGCGAGCCGTGGCCGGAAAAGTAGTCGATCAGCTCATGGCCATCGACATCCCACTTGTGCGCTCCCTGGGCGCGCTCGACATAGACCGGGAACGGTTCCAGGTGGCGGATGTCGTGCGTGACGCCGCTGGGAAAGACCTGGCGGGCCTGGTCGGACAGCTTGCGCGAGTTGGGAAACTCGCTCTGATAGCGGTCGGTCACGGACTTGCGAGTCAGGGTCGAAGCAGGCATGAGTAGTATCTCCGATAGTGAGGAGAGTCAGAGGCACAGCGGGCGGAAAACTACAGTTCGAGAATAGTTCGTAAAGCCGCGTCAATTTCTTGCATTCGCGACGGCGACAACTCGCCCAGTTTGACGAGCAGCCGGGAATGTTCGATGACGCGAATCTGCTCGGCCAGGACCACCGAGTCCTGGGTCAAGCCGCCTTCGCCAGCGGCAACCTGAACATGGCTGGGCAGCAAGCGCTGGCGGAAGCGAGAAGTGAAAGGCACGACGATCGTGTGCGGGCTGTGCGGATTCGCCCGATCCGTCTGGACGATCAACACCGGACGGACGCCCGACTGCTCGGTACCGCGTACCGGAGTCAGGTCTGCCCGCCAGACCTCGCCGCGCTTCACCGCCACTGGATTTCCCCTCTCGCCAGCTTCTCTTCATACTCCGAGAGTTGGTTCGAGTAATCGCCGAGCTCGGCCAAGGAAGCCTCCGCGTCATCTTCCAGGAGCGTGACCATGACGCGCACCGGCTTGTCGGGCAACTCGCTTGGTGGCAGTTGCAGCATGCCATCGGGCCGCAAGATTCCTTCGATCGTCCTGTAGGTCATGGGACAGGCCTCCGCGAGCGGTCTACTTGGTGAATTCTTTCCATTGAGTCTCGACGCGATCCGAGTCGGTTTTGCCAGTGTAAATGACCAGGCGATACTTCGCCCGCGCCGTTTCGCCTTTCGGGATTTTCCATTCTCCCAGCCGGCTGCGCGCCGGGCCGACGCCGAGCTGCCCATCCACGCGCCAGACGATCGGATGGCCGGGGTTGTCCTTATGATCTAACACCGCGATATGGCCCCAGTCCTCGCGCCCTTCGATGGGCATGCCGATATCGACCCACTTCGAGCGCTGGCCTTCCGCCGCGCCGTTCTTCTTCCCTTCGCTGTTAATGGCCTCGCCGCCGCTCTTGCTGGTGAACGGCATGCGGATGAACAGCCCGCCGTAGTCGTACTTCTCGGCGGTCACGTCCACGACCGCTTTCGCGCTCCAGTCGAGATCGAGAACGTAATGGCTGCCGGCGTCGGTCAGGCTCCAGCTCTGGGTTTCCGTGAGGACCGGCGCCTTGTCCTTGTCGAGCCAGTCGTACTTGACGCTCCAGCTGGCCCCGCCGCCCGGCTTGACCGCCACGTCTTCCTGGCGCTTGTAGTAGTTGCCGTCGCGGTTGTGGAAGTAATCGCGGCCGTTGACTTTCAGGATGCCGACATAGATGCCGGTCTGGTGCTTGTGATGGCTGGGGCTAAACTCGGTCAGCACGCCTTTGCCGTCGGGCGCCAGGATCGGATGCAGATACGGCCGGCCATCGGGCGGCGCGTTGTAGACGAGGATCGGTTTCTCCTGGCCGGCTCGGTGGACGGCGATACCGCCGGCTTCGAGTTTTTTGACTTCGAGCTTGGCGGGGTCGGCGGCGGTGGCGGCTAAGGACCAGATCGTAGAAACGGTCAAGACCAAGGAAAGGAGTCGGTGGGTCATGGGTAATCTCGCTGGAGTATGTGCGAAGCCGCAAGCGGCTCAGGGGTGGTATCGTCCCGCCTGGCGAAGCGCTTTGGCATACGGAGACTTCGGACTATGGCCTGGGTGGAGCGGCCAGCCGTCGTAAGGTTGGACGAACGGCCATTGCTGGATCGGGAGTTTCAATGGAATGGGGTTCTTTTCGATGTACTCGATCGTCCGCCGGATTTCGTCCGGATGATCCAAAAAGACTTTCCAGCCGCCCCAGACTGGATGATCGGGTAAACGAAGTCCGAATGTGCGAAGCCGCAAGCGCCTGTGATTCTTGAGATTGTCCATCATCTCCTCCGCCTGATGCTTGTGCTTGCGGATCAGGATAGGAGCATGGTCGGGCTGTCGTTGGCGCTTCTCGAAGTGCTGGGCGCCGGCGCGCGCAGCCGGGACCGGAAACTGGTGCGCTGCTGCCGGCGGCTGTGGAGCGTGTATCCGGCGCTGGGGACGTTCGTGGTGGTGGAGGGTGCGGAACCGACCAACCACCATGCCGAGCGGGTGCAGCGCCGCGCCGTACTCTGGCGGCGGACGTTCGGCTGCCCCAGCGCCGCCGGCTGCCGCTTTGTGGAACGTATCCTGACGGTAGTGCGGAGCCTGCGCTTGCAAGAGCGGTCGGTGGTGCAGTTTCTCCAGCAAGCCGTCGCCGCTCATCGCAGTGCCTCACCAGGGCCCAAATTGGTTCTGAAAGGGTGAACGGTTACGTCGAATAAATCCACTTCCCCAGATACAGCGCCGGCAGCAGGAGCAGGAGAACAGCAGCCTCGGCGGGGGCCGGCCAGTGCGCGCTACAACCCCGAGCACCCATCAGTGCCGGCGCCGGCCGGCGAAGCGCCTGGTGCGGCTTGTTTTGAGCTCGCACCAGTGTCAACCGCGTCAGTCCCGAGGGAATCAAAGAGGCCAGGCTGTGCAATTTTCGTTTTCTTCTGGTCTGCAACCACCCCAGCGAAATTTGAGATCAATGCCTCTGTCATGGAATTTCGCAGGTTTTCGGTTGGACCTACATGGTAGAAATGCTCGAACGTGTTGATCGTGAATTCGGAGGCCCTCCAATCAGTCTCGACACTGGGATTTGTGCGATACTTGTTGCGATACCAGGTAGACAATACGAACCGACAGGGCAATCTCTTCAAGGCCGTTGCCAAGTCCCGCTCGTCGTGTTCGGACCACGAATTGTAGTAATCGACGTGCCGTCCCGCGTACGGCGGATCGGCATAGACAAAATCACCCTCGGAAGCAAACGCGAGAGTGTTCCGGAAATCGTCGTGACGAAACTCCCAGTCAACAGCACGCAGAATGCCGGCGCAGGTTTTTACTTGGTTCGTGATTTTCGTGATGTACGGCCGAGCGAAGCGCCCTGGTTTGCGGCAAAAAGGGACGTTGAACTTTCCTTTTCGATTAAAACGCATCACTCCGTTGAAGCATGCTCGGTTCAAGAAAAGGAAGGCAAGGGAATTTGGATGCCGATTGAACTCATCGCGGATCTCGTAAAATACGTCCTCGCCTCGCGCCTTCAGGCGCGCGCCTTGTTCCGCCAAGTACTCTTCAACCGCACCGCTCGTGATCTTTCCCAGCTGCACATCAGTGTAGAGCCGGACGATATGCTCGTTCGAATCGCACAGCAACGCTCTTTCGGGCCGAATACTGAAGGGCACTACGCAGGAACCGCAGAACGGCTCGATCCAACGGCCCGCTACATTATTGGATTGCAGCGATCGAATTGCTCGAACAATCTTCGTTTTGATACCCTGACACTTGATAGGGGGAACGACTGGCGCCATCATTCTTCCCCCTCTGGTTCCGCGCTGGGATCCTCATCTTCGGACAGTTTCTCAATTTCCTGTTTGTGAGCCTTGATGACCTCAATTCCGCGTTGCTTGTACGCGGAATAAGATTTGAGATTCGTATAGGGACGCTGTACCTCGGAGGATTTGGCCATGTCTTTGGTCAAATAGTACATCCAATAATCGTCGTAGACTTCCTCGCCGAGTTGTGCGAACGGGCCCTTTCCGGAAACCAGATCGGCAATTTTGGTTATGGAACCAATGTTCTTTGTGTTGCCGCTTCCAGGACGGGTAGCCGCGATTCTGTACTTCGGCTGAGCGAAAAACTGGAAGTTCCTGATTACTGACGGGATTTTTTCGAGGTCGTCGAGCGTGTAGCACTTTCGCTCATCAATGGCCTCCAGTGCTTTCGAGTAAATGACACCGAGGACGAAATGGCCAGAGTACTGGCCGTAGGGGTAGAGAGTGTTCTTTGAACTGTCGCGCTTGCGGAAGTAACCGGTGAAGGCTCCCAGGGTCATGCCGTTGACGTTATTCTCGTCGATTCGATAGGTGCTCTTAATATCGAGGGCAAACTTCACCGAAGATTGTTTGTCAACGAATGTCAGGTCTGGATAAAAGTTCTGTTGTGGGCAAAGCTCAAGCCCAAGCGAGTGCTGCTTTGCAAAATCAACAAACATTGGAAACAACAGCAACTCCAGCACCTTGGAGACAATCTTAGTGTCCACCGAGACCGTGTAGATTTGTCGATAAATGTCGATGAATCCCTTGATGATCCATTCGCCTTCGTTCGTCGCGATAGCCTTGGCGAACGCAGTCGAGTGAGCTTGCAGGCGGGCAAGAAATTCGTCGCCGTTCATCGGTTTACCTGGGGGATTGCATCGCTTGGCCATTTGACCAACTCCTGGCCGGCTCTCATTGTGCCGAATCATTTCCGCTGAATTACATGAGACTCGCCGACACGCGGGGATAAACCCGACGGCGCGCCCCAAGTGAAGACGCGCTCGCCCATCAGGTCGAATAAATCCACCTCCCCAGATACAGCGCCGGCACCAGCAGCAGGAGAATCAGCAACCCCGGTGGACCGGCCAGCGCCAGCGCCAGGATGGCGTCCAGTGCCACCAGGCCCATGATGCAGCGCTTCACGGCCTTCTGCACCTTTTCGGGTGTCGGTTCGCGGATCGCGTGATACAGCGGTAAACCGATCAGGAAGCCGAAGCCGACCAGCAGATAGGGGAAAAACAGCTGGCCGCGCGCTGGTATGCTGTCCGTCTCGAACCAAGCCGGCAACGGCAGCGCGATCACCAGCGCCGCCAGCATCGTGAAGGCCGCCCCGGTCAGCGACGCTTGTTTGCTCAGCCGCGCTTCCGTGCGGGCGAACCAGGTCACGCCGACGATGTAGATGCCCACCACCCAGGCCAGGTGCCAGCCCCACATGCCGACCCACTGGTCGGCAGCGCACAGCCCCAGCACCACGTTCCAGAACCGGCAAGCGCCCATGCCCAGCGGGCCGATGGCCGTGTGCTTGAGCGCGAAATCGTAGAGAAAGATGCAGCCGACCAACACGACCGCGACGACGCCGGGCAAGGCGGGCGAGTAGGTCCGCTGCCAGCCGGCCAGCCCCGCGAAGACGATGCCCAGGAGCAGCAACGCCGACCCGAACAGCGCTGCCGTGGAGCGCGAGATTTTTCCTGACGGCAGCGGCCGGAACGGACGCTCCTTGTAATCCTGCGCGTAGTCGAAGAAATCGTTCCAGACCATGCCGCCCGAGTAGAGGCAGCCCGACGCCAGCAGCAGGAGCGCGA
>JAGVLI010000467.1 GCA_020054355.1 Planctomycetales bacterium
CGCCAGCCTGCCCACCGACGCTCCGGCCGACGAAGTCGCCGGCTACCAGTACGTCCGCCGGGAAGCGATCCGGGGCCTCGGCCTGACGCGCTATCCGTCGGTGCCTGGCGTCAAGACCACCGAAGGCTTGACCGCGCTCTGGTTATTGCGCGCCGCGAAGAAGGGCGAGTTGGGGTTGGACCCCAGCATCACCGAGCAGGCGGAAGCAGTCATTGGCCTGTGCCAGATGGAAACGAAGCTCGCCAAGGATTTTCAGCCGGATTATGCCGTACCAACGATGGGGGCGTTTCTGCTGGACTACATCAAACTGTACAACGATCAGCGCGCCAGCAAGCTGACGACGCTGCCCTGGAAGCTCTATACCGCCCGGCTCATCATTGCGCTGGACCTGCTGAGCGTGCAAGGCAGGAACCTGCCCAAAGCCAGCTCCGACTACATCGACAAGTTCGCGGCGGTGGCCAAGAAAGTGCTGCGCGAAATCGAAGTGGACAAGGACGCCAACGCTCCGGAGTTGGACGCCTTTCTGACCGGCAACCAGCCGCCCAGCAAGGAACTGTACAAGGGCATGAAGGAAGCGACCCTGAAGACGGCCTCTTGAAGCCGCTGGCGGCCTTGCCCGAATGCAACCGGGCCGCAAGGTTGGAGGTTCGGCCCAAGCCAACTCTCCAACCTTGCGGCCCGGTCGCTTGCCGTCGCGCTAGTTGCTGCCCAGGTCGGCGAGAATCTGGGCGGCGCGGTTGGCGTCGTTGACCGTGTCGAAGGCGGCGAAGCCGACGAACTTCTTGCCCATCACCGCCATCGTCAAGCCTTCCATGCTGATGCCGGCCAGCGCCCATTGCTGCGTCAAGCGGTGCCCCAGGCCCGCTTCGTTGTCGCCTTCGACCCGCAAGACGATCGGCTCGGGCGTCTCGTGGAAGCCCGCTGCCTTGGCGGCGCGCAGCTGAATCGGCCCGCTGAGCGGCGCGACGTAGATCACGCCCGTGCCGGGTCGATCCGCCTGGCGGCGCGTGAAGATGAATTCCAGGTTGGCGTCGGCCTGGGCCAGCGGCGCCAGCTTGCTGGCCACGCCGCCCGCCTTGTCCTCCACTTCGCCCGACCAGACGTGTACCCGATCCAGTTTGAAGCCCATGATGATGGTCCTCTGGAAGATGGCCAGTTTGCCGTTCGCCCTTCGCCGCCACGAGACCTCGGTTGCTCAGCCCAAGATTATAAGGCCCCTGCCGGGAAATCCCAATGACCTTCGCGTTACTGCCCGCCGGCGGCCAGAGCTTACGCATGGGCCAGCCGAAACTCAGCCTGCCGCTGGGCGGACGGACGGTCCTCGAACAGGTCATCGCCACGCTCCGCCGGGCCGAGGTCGAAACGATCCTGGTCGTCGTCGGGCCGCATGTCCGCAAGCTAGCCGCTCCTGCCGCCGCCGCCGGCGCGCTGGTATTCGAGCTTCCCGAAGCCACTCCGGACATGCGGGCCACCGTGGAGCAGGGCTTGCACTGGCTGGAAGAACGCTTCCATCCGCAACCCGCTGATGACTGGCTGCTGGTCCCCGCCGACCATCCGACGCTGTCGGCCAGCGTGGTGCGCCGGCTGCTCGCAGTTCGGGACGAACATCCCGCTCAGTCGATCTTCATTCCGACCTTTGAAGGGAAGCGAGGCCACCCCGCACTGATTGCCTGGCGGCATGTGGCGGGGATTCACCGCTTTCCCAGGGAGCAAGGACTGAATGCGTACTTTCGGCAGCAGTGCGGCGAGACGCAAGAGGTGCCGGTGGACTCGTCGGCGATCCTCACCGACCTGGATACGCCGGAAGATTACGAAAAACTGCTGCGCGACTGGAAGGATCGTCAAGAATAACGCCAAGGGCCGCGTTCGGCCAACGCGGCCCTTGTTCGGTGGATTTGCATCGCCGGCAATCCTCATTCCAGCGTCAGAGCGCGCGATGAATCGCCCAGCGCCTCCTCGACGGTATCGGCGAGGGTAAACAATTCCTCCAGCCCATCGGCCAGGAAATCGTCGCGGAATTCAGGCTGGACGCCCGCGAGAATCAACTCGCCGCCGCCGCGCTCGATTTCCCGCGCGAACTGCACGATCGCCGCCACACCGGGCTTGCTGATGAAAGTCAAATGGGTCAGGTCGAGGACCGCTAGCTTGGAACGGCGGGTCATGATTGCCTGAAACTGCCGCTGCAACTCGGCCGCCTCGGCGAGGAAAACTTGGCCCGCGATGCGCACCAGGAATTCGCGGCCCACCTGGATCAGCTCCACATCGAACGAACTGGCAATCGGCTGGATGGCTGTCATGAAGAGACTCCTTCTGCTGTTCCGATTGGGCTGTGGCCACCGTCAACGGGTCGGAGGCTGCCGTTTTCATGTACGGACAAGACCCTGTGCCGTGACATGAATGCCCGGATCGCAAAGAAGGAGCCATCATTGATTCACGCACTCTCCGCTAATTTACCGCCTTGCTTGATCTGGTCCCATTGCTCCTGGGTCCAGAGCACGTCGCGCGCCTGGCTGCCGTTGTATTCGCCGACGATGCCATCCTCCGCCATGTAGTCGATCAGCCGGGCGGCTCGGCCGTAGCCGATGCCCAGCGCCCGTTGCAGCAGCGAGGTGCTGCCCCGCCGCTCCTGCACGATCACCGAGATAGCCTGCTCGTACATGTCGTCGCGTTCGCGCAGCGCTTCCAGCATATTCCCGCCGTGCTTGCCGGCCTGGTTGAGCTTCACCAGTTCCTCGGCGTAATCCGGCTCGCATTCCAGGAACTCGACGACCCGCTGGATTTCCTCGTCGCTCAGGAAGGTGCCCTGGGCGCGGACCAGCGTACTCGTGGCCGGCTGCAAGTAGAGCATGTCGCCCTTGCCGAGCAGCTTGTCGCCGCCCATCTCGTCCAGCACCACCCGGCTATCGGTGCGGCTCGACACCTGGAAGCAGATGCGCGCCGGCAAGTTCGACTTGATGAGACCGGTGATGACTTCGACGATGGGCTTCTGCGTCGCCAGCACCAGGTGGATGCCCGCCGCCCGCGATTTCTGCGCCAGCCGGATGATGTGGCTTTCCACTTCCTTCTTCATCTGCATCATCAGGTCGGCCACCTCGTCGATGAGGATGACGATGTAGGGCATCCGGTCGGGGATGCGCTGGCGCTCCTCGTCGTCCGCCGGCTGCAGACGCCGTTCGATCTCCGCCTGGCCGAGTTCGTTGTACGCGGCGATATGCCGGACCCGCGCCCGGCTGAGGATGTCGTAGCGCTCCTCCATCTTGTCCACGGCCCACGACAGGATCGCTTCCGCCTTCTTCATGTCCTTGACGACCGGATGCATCAGGTGCGGAATCTTGCTGTACTCGATCAGCTCCAGCATCTTCGGGTCGATCATGATGAACTTGACTTCATCCGGCCGACGAGTCATCAGCAAGCTGAGGATCAGCGAGTTCATGCAGACCGACTTGCCGGTGCCCGTGCGGCCGGCAATCAGCAAGTGCGGCATCTCCGCCAGGTCGTGGACCAACGGCTTGCCCTCGCTGTCCTTGCCGATGAACAAGGGCAGCTTGTAGCGGGCCACCTTGCCGCCCGAAGCGGACTGCGCCGTGAGCATGACTTCCTTCAAACGCACCTTCGCCCGCTGCTCGTTGGGCACTTCGATGCCGACGGTGTTCTTGCCCGGAATCGGCGCGACGATGCGGACGCTCGGCACCTTCAGGCTGATGGCCAGGTCGTCGGCCAGAGCCGTGACCTTGTTGACGCGCAGCCCGGTTTCCAGCGAGATTTCGTACTGCGTGATGACCGGCCCGGTGTGGATACCGACGACTTTCACCTTCAAGCCGAAATCGGTGAAGGTCTTTTCCAGCAACCCGGCGCGTTCGCGCAGCAGCGGTTCCTGGGCGGAGAAATCGACCACCTCCGCTTTCTCCAGCAAATCCATGGCCGGCAGTTCGTAATCGGCGTAGC
>JAGVLI010000016.1 GCA_020054355.1 Planctomycetales bacterium
CGATCTTCGGATTGGGCGCTTGCGGCGGGTTCTGCTCGCGGAGCAGGGTCGCCAGTTGCAGCATGGCCATCGGGGCCACCGGGGCGTTCTTGAGCGGGTCGGCGGCGAACTTGCGCAGCTCGTTCATGGCGCCGTTGCGGTCGCCCGCTTGATGAATCGTCTTGGCCCGCTCGAACACCGCTTGCGGGGCCAGGGCGTGCTGCGGGAAGTCCTTGAGCAGCCGTTCGTAGGCGGCGCGCGAGGCTTGCAGCACCTTCACTTTTTCCTGCGGGACGGCTTGCAGCTGGGCCAACCGCATGTGGCAATGGCCGACCTTGATGAGCGCATCCGGCGTGATCGGACCTTTCGGATCGCTGCCGATGAAGCCTTCGAGCTGTTCGACCGCGCCCTGCAACTGCTGCTGGACCCGGCCGGCCGCCAGGGCGTCGTCGGCTTTCAGCGGCGTCTGGCGGATCATGCACTCGCCGAGCAGGTAGGGCGTCAGCGCCAGGGAGCCGGAGCGTTCCGGCTGCGGGATGGTGTCGAGCGTGGCCTGCGCCTTCTCGAAATCGCCTTTGCGATAGTGGATCATGCCCAGCCCGTAGCGAGCCAGGTTGACGTGCTGAAACTCCGGGAACTTCTCGATCACGTTCTGATAGCGCTTGGCGGTTTCATCCTGCAAGCGGGCGACTTCCTTGGCGCGCTGGCCGGCATCCTGAATCTTCTCCGCTGCCAGCATCTGGAAGTAAGCGTTCTCCGCGTGACGGAACAACACCAACGGCAGCAGCGGACTTTTCGGGAAGCTCTGCTGGAAGCGCACACAGGTCTGGTCGGAACCGGCGAAGTCGCCCGCCAGGTGCATGGCGGCGATGCGGCGTTGCAGCACTTCCTCGTCGCGCTGGGGGATCAGCTTCTCGTTGAGCACCGCGTCGTAAGTGGCAGCGGCTTCCTTGTGCTGCCCGGCGGCTTGCTGCACGTCGGCCAGCTCGATCAGGATTTCACCGCGGCGCAGCTTGGCTTCCGGGTCGGCGGCCATCAGTTGCTGGGCCTTGCCGGCGGCCTGGCCCAGTGTGCCGATCGCGGCTTGCAACGCTTGCTTGACCTGATCGGCCTTGGTCGGATCGGCCGAGCCTGCCTGGGCCTTGCCGATCCAGAGCAAAGCCTGGTCCGCGAGCCGCGGCTCTTTCTCCGCCAAGGGCTGCAAGGTCTTGATCGCGTTCGCGAAGTCCTTCAACTGCACCTGGCAGAAGCCCTGACGCAGCTGGGCCTCGATCAAGAGCGGCGAGCCGGGGAACTGCTGGACGACGCTGCCGAAGCGCGTCTGGGCATCGGCGAACCGGCCCGCTTCATAGTGCAGCACGCCCTGGAAGAACGCCGAGCGGGCGATGTGATCGGGCGGCGCGTCCTTGACCAGCGCTTCGAGGCGGGCCTTCTCGTCGGGATCGTCCTTGAAGCGTTGCGGTTGCTTCAACAACTCCACCGCAGCTGCCTTCTGCTTGCCGAAATCGGTGAGGACGCCTTCGTAGTGGTCCTTGGCCTCGGTCAGCTCGCCCGCGATGTGATGCACCCGCGCCAGCAGATAACGGCCATGCGTGCCGAAGACCGGATCGGCGAACGGCGTGAGCAGGCTCAGCGAACGGCCCGCCATGTTGTAGTCTTGCAGCAGGAACGTAGCGAAGCCGTGGTAGTAGAGGCCGAGTTGCCGATAGCGGCTCTTGGCCAGCGGCGAACCCTTGATGAACGGGGCGCAGGTTTCCTGGGCTTCCTTGGTCTTCAGCAAGCGAAGCTGCATTTCGGACTGGTCGCAGCGGGCGCGGGCGGCCCATTCCAGGTCGATGGGCAGCTTGGCTTCATCGACCGGCTCCTTGACCTTGGCCGTGAATGCGGCCACGGCAGCGGCGAAGTGCTTGGATGCTTCGTCGAAGCGTTGATTGGCAGCGGCCTTGAGTTGCGGGGCTTCCTGCGGCTTGGCGGCGATTTGCACCAGCGTCTTCACGCCGATGCCGCGCTGGCTGACGCCCAGGTAGTAGAGCACGTACGGATGATCCGGAAAATCCTTGGCGCCGGCCAAGGTTTGCAGTTGCTCCAGCGCGCCGGTGTGGTCGCGGTCGGGGCCTTCCAGCAGGGCGAGGGCCAGGCCGTAACGGGCGATGGGGGCATCCTTGTGGCCCGCGAACTTGGCGATGAACTCGCGGAACTTGGCGACCGCGATCGGATAGTTCTTCTCGTTGTATCCTTTGCGGGCGGCGTTCAGGGTCAGCTCGGCCATCTGTTCGGGCGTGACCTGGGCCGACGCCGAGAACGGCAGCAACCCCAATGCACCGAGACCCAACAGCAGAACGGCCGACCGCACGAAATGCTGGCAATAGTGGCTAATCATGGAGCGCAAGACCTCCTGGCTGAATGGCAGCGCGGCTTTCCGGCGGGAGACTGGTTGGCAAGCGCGATCGTGGCAGGAACCCGGCATCCGGCCGCGCGGCAACCCCCGTGCGCAGGCGCGGAGCCAATAAACCTCACTCTTTAACCGGACTCCCCGGAAGCGTTACAGGAATCGGCAAAAAGCCAATGGGTTCGCACCCGTGGCAGCGGGCATCGAGACCGGCGGGCGAGTATGTCCCAATTGTGTGGGGGTGGGGTTCGGCTGTCAACTAAAGAGTTCGTTCCAATTGCCCCTTGCGGGAGAGGGGTTGGGGTGAGGTGTCGAAATGTCCAATATCCAACAAGGAATGTCCAATGTCGAAGGAGAAGACAGCAGATGTCTCTTTCCTTCGACATTGGATATTGGACATTCCTTGTTGGACATTCTTCCCCTCACCCCCAACCCTTCTCCCGCAAGGGGCGCGGGGAAAACCAAGGGAGACCGGCGGTCAAACGCCGTCGAACGTGACCCATTTGTACTTCTTCTCGGTGATCCCCTCGTAAAACCCCGATTTGAGGATGCCCGTCCGGAGCTTCTTCAGGTCGGCGGCGTCCAGCGTGCCGCCCGCGATAATCTTGTCGGCCAGGGGAAAGGCGGCCGCACTGATGATGCCGCCCACCGAGCCGTCGGACTTGACCTTCTTGCCGTCCTGGAAGCGGCTGTCGTTCTTGCGCAGGTAGATGCACTGGGCGATGTAGGCGGCCTGTTCCGACTCCATCTTCAGCAGCTTGCGGAAGCCGGCCAGGTCGAAGACGGCGTGGGTCGCTTCGTGAATCAGCCCGCCGCGATCCTTGGTGGTCGTCAGGTTGGGGCTGTCGAAATTCATGATGTTGGTCTGCGGATCATAGGACATGTTGGCGTCGCGATGCAGCGTGACGGGGATCTTGCCGTCGCGAATGGCCCGGCCGACCTCCGCCAGTGCGTGGGCCGTGACGCTGATGCCGGCCACCGCGAAGTTGATGCTGCCAGTGGCCGTCGTGTCGAGCAGCACGCTGATCGCCTGCTGGGCCGCCCAGCGCGCCAGGACCTTGTCCGCCAGGCCGGCGCACGCCTTGTTCAAGCGTCCCACTGCGATTGCCATGATTGGACTCCTGTACTGGCCCGGTTCACCCACGCCAATTGCTTATTCCAGGCCACACGGACTCTGTGACACCATAATCGACGGGCGCAAATGGTGCAAGAAACCAGCGGCTGGGCACCCTTAGCACCCGCCGCCGCGCCGCACGGGTTTTGCTGGACCATTCGCCGCCGGGCCTTAGAATGATGCTCTCGCATCTCTGAACGTGCTATCGCTCTGCCTGCGGAGACTTCGATCATGATCGAAACGATCAAGCAAGTATCGGTTTTTCTGGAGAACAAGCCCGGCCGGCTGGCCAAGGTGCTGTCGGCGTTGGCCAAGGAGAAGGTCAACGTGACGGCGCTGACGGTCATGGACAGCCACGAGCACAGCGCTCTGCGCCTGGTGACCGGCGATCCGGCCAAGACGGTGCAAGTGCTCAACGCCGCCGGTTTTCGGCATGCGGAATCGGACGTGCTGCTCGTGGAACTTAAGAACCAGCCCGGCGCGCTGGCCCACGTCTGCGAACTGCTGGCCAACGACCATATTAACATCGACTACTGCTACGCCAGTTCCGGCGGCCGGAATGGCAAGGTCTTCGGCGTCTTCAAGGCCACCAATCTCGACCGGGCCAAGCAACTGCTCACCGGCGGCGGCTCGAACAACAAGCGCCCCGAACGCAAGCCGCTGCGCGACAAGCGCACCTACAGCGGCCCGACCCGCTGACCA
>JAGVLI010000933.1 GCA_020054355.1 Planctomycetales bacterium
GAAAACTGCGCGACTCTCCGGATCAATACCCCTCACCCCCAACCCCTCTCCCGCAAGGGGCGAGGGGGGAAGCAACGCCACGCGGACACAGCATCTAACTGAAGGATCATCATGTCGCGTTTTTTCGTGGACCACCCTGTCTTTGCCTGGGTGCTGTCCATCGTCATTGTCATTGCCGGCGTGGCTTGTGTATTCACGCTGCCGATCGCCCAGTATCCGCCGATCGTGCCGCCGACCATTTCGGTCACGGCCAGCTTTCCCGGCGCCAGCGCCGACACGCTGGCCGCGACGGTCGGGCAGCCCATCGAGGAACAGGTGAACGGCGTCGAGGGCATGATCTACATGTCCTCCACCTGCACCAACAACGGCCAGTACACGCTCACGGTCAGCTTCGACGTCGGCACCGACATCCACACCGCGCTGATGCTCGTGCAGATTCGCGTCCAGCTGGCCATGCCGCAGCTGCCGACCAGCGTGCAGAAGCAGGGCGTCAACGTGCAGATGAAGTCGCCCAACATCCTGCTCACCATCAACCTGGTCTCGCCCGACGGCCGGTACGATCCGCTCTACCTGAGCAACTACGCGCAGATCAACCTGTTCGACGAGCTGTCGCGCTCGCCGGGCGTCGGCCTGGTGACGTTCCTCGGCCAGCGCCAGTACAGCATGCGCGCCTGGCTCGACCCGCAAAAGCTGGCGGCGCTCGACCTGACCGCCAGCGAGGTCGTCCAGGCCATCTCGGAACAGAACGTCGAGGTGGCGGCCGGCAACATCGGCCAGCAGCCGGTGCCGCGCGGCCAGAACTATCAGCTAGTTTTGAACGCCCAGGGACGACTGACGACGACCCAGCAATTCGGGGAGATCATCGTCAAGGTCGGCCAGGACGGGCGCTACGTCCGCCTGCGCGACGTGGCGCGCCTCGAACTTGGCGCCCAGAACTCAGACATCGATTGCGTGCTCGGCGAACTCCAGAACGGCCAGATCGTTCGGCAGCCGTCCGTGGCGATGGCCATCTTCCAGCTGCCGACGGCGAACGCGCTCGACACGGCGAACAAGCTGAAAGCGAGGATGGAGGAGCTGAAGAAGAAATTCCCCCAGGGACTCGACTACCGCATTCCCTACGACACCACGCCGTTCATCCAGCACTCGGTGGAAGACGTGGTCCACACCATCGTCATTGCCGCCCTGCTGGTCATCGTGGTGGTGATGGTCTTCATCCAGGACTGGCGGGCCATGCTGCTGCCGATCATCGACATCGTGGTGGCGCTGATCGGCACCTTCGTCGTCATGAAGTTCCTGGGCTTCTCCCTGAACAACCTGTCGCTCTTCGGCCTGGTGCTGGCGGTCGGCATCGTCGTCGATGACTCGATCGTCGTCGTCGAGAACATCGAGCGCTGGATGGGCATGGGCCTGCCCGCGCGGGAAGCCACCATCAAGGCGATGGACGAAATCACCGGGCCGGTGATCGGCATCACCCTGGTGCTCAGCTGCGTCTTCATACCGACTGCCTTCATGCCCGGCCTGTCGGGGCAGTTCTTCCGCCAGTTCGCCCTGACTATCGCCTGCTCGACGATCATCTCGGCCACGAATGCCCTGACGATGGCCCCGGCCCGGGCCGTCGCCTGGATCAAGCCGCACAAGCACGGCGAAGTGCGCGAGCCGCTGCCGCGGGTGGCGTATGCGGTGCTGTTCGGCGCCCTGGCCTACCTGGGCTTGGCGATGGTCATTGACGTGCTGGGGCACCATTCGCGCTTTCATCCGGACTGGATGATCCGCTGGGGGATTCGCGGCGCGGCAGTCCTGGGCGGCCTGGTGGTCGGCTGGCTGCTCGGCCCGCTCGCCAACCGCCTGCTCGGCGGGTTCTTCGACCTGTTCAACAAGGCGTTCGATGCGACGGCGAACGGTTACACCCGGATCGTCGGCATGAGCCTGCGCGTCAGCCTGATCGTCCTGGTGCTGTATGTCGGCCTGCTCGGCCTGACGGGCTTCGGCTTTGCCACCTCGCCCACGGGCTTCATTCCCGAACAGGACCAGGGCTACCTGCTGGTCAACGTCAACCTGCCGGATTCCGCGTCGGTCCAGCGCACCTCGGAGATCATCAAGCAACTCGATGAGATCGCCCTGAAGACGCCGGGCGTCAAGCAGACGATGGGCATCGGCGGCTACTCCGCGTTCTTCCAGTGCGACTCGTCCAACTGGGGCACGGTCTTCGTCATCCTGGACGACTTCGAGAAACGGACCACGCCCGAAACGCAGGCGACGGCCATCGCGCGCAAGCTCAACATCGAGTATCACGAAAAAGTGCTCGGCTGTCAGGCGGGGGTGTTCGGCGCGCCGCCGGTGCCCGGCCTGGGCCAGTCCGGCGGCTTCCAGCTGCAGATCGAGGACCGCACGGGCATGGGCCTGACCGCGCTGCAGGACGTGACCGAAACCATCGTCGAGAAGGCCAATGCCCAGCCGGGCCTGGCGCGGGTGTTCACCACCTTCAGCGCCCGCGCGCCGCAGCTGTACATCGACATCGACCGCGAAAAGACCAAGCAAATGGGCGTGGCGCTCAGCGACGTCTTCCAGACTCTGAACGCCAACATGGGTTCGATGTACATCAACCAGTTCAACGAATTTGGCCGCATCTGGCAGGTCAACATCCAGGCCGAGGGCGCGTACCGCACCAGCGTGGACGACCTGCGGCTGCTCTACGTCCGCAACCGACAGGGCCAGGCCGTGCCGCTGGCCTCGCTGATCCGGGTGCGCAACGACAGCGGCCCGGTGTTCGTGATGCGCTACAACGATTACAACTCGGCGGCGATCAACGGCGGCACGCGGCCCGGCTTCAGCTCGGGCCAGGCCATCTCCGTGATGGAACAGCTCTGCAAGCAAGAGCTGCCGGCGGGCATGAGCTACGACTGGACGAACATCAGCTACCAGGAAGTGACCGCGGGCAACACCGGCATCCTCATCTTCGGCTTCGCCGTGGTGCTGGTCTTCCTGGTGCTGGCGGCGCTGTACGAAAGCTGGGGGCTGCCGTTCTCCATCATCCTGGTGGTGCCGATGTGCTTGCTGTCGTCGATTGCCGGACTGGTCTGGCTGATGCGCATGCCGATCGACATCTTCAGCCAGATCGGCTTCGTGGTGCTGGTGGCGATGGCCGCCAAGAACGCCATCTTGATCGTCGAGTACGCACAGGACAAGCGCAAGGAAGGCATGGGCCGCACGGAAGCGACGCTCGAAGCCGTCCGGCTGCGCTTACGGCCGATCCTGATGACCTCGCTGGCGTTTATCCTGGGCGTCTATCCGCTGATCGTCGCCACGGGGGCGGGCTGGGAAATGCGGCGGTCGCTCGGCACGGCAGTCTTCAGCGGCATGATCGGCGTGACCTTCTTCGGCATCTTCCTCTCGCCGGTGTTCTACCACGTCATCACGTGGTTCGGGGACCTCAAGGCAGAGCCGCCTCAGCCCGCAAGAGCGCCGGAGACGACCATTCAGCCGAAGTCGGAAATGACCTAGCCCTCAAACAAACACCCTGCCATACGCAGGGCAAGGATCTGAAAGTTGCGATAGCTGTCAGCTATCAGCTATCAGCTATCAGCTATCAGCCGCAGGGCAAGTATCTGAAGCTTGCCATGGCTGACAGCTATTGGCTGATAGCTGACAGCTATTCAGTCATTCATGCCGCGCCCTCAACCGGCCCGTTGTCCGTCATGGCGACGGACCGCAGCGATACCAAGGCTCAGCGCACAACCACAGGTAAAGCGGGCAGCACTTGGGGCAATAATCGCAGCCACACCCCGGCGCGTTCGCCGGCACGCAGGGCAGCGGCCTGGCGCAATAGTCGTCTCCGCAGCCCTTGGGAACCGGCAGACAATCGGGCATGGGTTTCGCGCAGTAGTCGTCTGGGCACCAGCAGTCGCGTTGCCGCCAGAGTTCGTGCAGCTTCGGGAAGTTCCAGCGGTGGCCGTCGAAGAGCGGCCAGGGACCGGCGGCTTGCGCTGCCGCAGGCAGCAGCGCGAGCAGGCACCAGGCGTTCAGG
>JAGVLI010000680.1 GCA_020054355.1 Planctomycetales bacterium
GCTCGGCGCTGCGCGGCGCCAGCTCGGCGGTCAGCGCCTGCAACTGGACCGTGTCCAGCAGCTGCAACTGCTTGATTTCGGACACGAACTCGGGCACAGTGGCGATGGGCATGGGGCTACCGCGTGGCGGACCTCGTTTCCAGCATCCAAACCGTCAGATTGTAATTCGTTGGCGCGGGGCTTTCCATTGCCGAATCCGGGGAATGGCAAGACGCCCGTGGGAAGTGCAAAGCCGCCAGCGGCGCGAGTAGCGAGCCTTTCGGCCAGCCGTGGGGTTTCATCGGGGTGGCAAGCCGGCGACGATTCATCGAATTTTCTTGATTGGGCCGGGGGCCAGGCTCCGTCTGCATGACAGAGCCAGAACGGCGACATTGGAGATAACCAAGACTCGCCGGGTCGGAGATTGGGTGTCCGCACCGGGTCTTTACGCCGAAGGCGTTCCATAACATAGCCCAGGGTTGCCGGTACTCCGGCTACCCTGGGTAGCCGATCGAATCTAATATCATCTACCCCGAAGGGGTTGCATAAACTCGCCGTCAGTCGGTTTATGCAACCCCTTCGGGGAAGGTGAAAATTCATGATGCTCCCGACCCAGGGTAGCCGGAGTACCGGCAACCCTGGGCTATGTTATGGAACGCCTTCGGCGTAAAAACCAAGGCAACCGCCAACTTGGTATCTCTGTCACAAGGAGAAGTTTCATCATGCTGTCCACCATGCGCATCCTTTCGCTGGCCCTGCTGGGAGCGGCCCTGGTCGCTTCCACGGTGCAGGCCGACCTGACCGACACCCTGAAAAAAGGCACGCCCGACCTGAAATCCATCGGGCCGATCTCCTTCGGGCCGGATGGCGTGCTGTTCGTCAGCGATCCGCAGGGCGGCGCCCTGTTCGCCATCGACACCGCCGACAAGGCCGCCACCCCGGCCACCGGCACCATCAAGGTCGGCAAGATCTACGAGAAGGTCGCCGGCGTGCTCGGCACCGACGCCAAGGACATCCTCATCAACGACCTGGCGGTCAACCCGGCTTCGGGCAACGTCTACCTGTCGGTGTCGCGCGGCAAAGGCCCCGACGCCAAGCCGGCGCTCATCAAGCTCGACCACAAGGGCAAAGTCGAAGCCGTCGAGCTGAAGGACGTGAAGTTCAGCAAGGCCGCGCTGGCCAACCTGTCCGACAAGAAGACCGAAGCCGTCACCTGCATCGCCTTCGTCAAGGGCCAGGTGCTGGTCGCCGGCCTGGGCAACGAGAACTGGGCCTCGACGCTCCGCTCGGTGCCGTTCCCCTTCACGGAAGCCAACAAGCCGACCTCGGTGGAAATCTTCCACGGGGCGCACGGCAAGTTCGAGACCAACTCTCCGGTGCGGACCTTCGTGCCGTTCGAGGTCAAGGGCGAGACCAGCGTGATGGCCGCCTACCAATGCACGCCGCTGGTGAAGTTCCCGCTGTCCGAGCTGAAGCCGGGCGCCAAGGTCAAGGGCACGACGGTCGCCGAGCTGGGCAACGGCAACCGGCCGCTCGACATGATTACCTACGAAAAGGGCGGCAAGAGCTTCCTGCTGCTGTCCAACAGCAAGCGCGGCGTGATGAAGATCAAGATGGAAGGTCTGGACGACGTCAAGGGCATCGTCGCCAAGACCGCGGTCGCCGGCCTGCCCTACGACACCATCAAGGAACTCGACGGCATCCAGCAGCTGGCCAAGCTGGACAAGGACAATGCCGTGATCCTGATCCGCGCCGCCAACGGCGAACTCAACCTCGATACGGTGCCCCTGCCGTGATTTCACTTCGTCAAGCTCCCAGCCCTTCCCGCTTCGGGAAGGGCTGGGTTTTGTTGTTGTGTTGCGTGACGCTGGGTTGCGGCGCGCGCGAGCGGCCAGCCTCGGTGATGGTGGCGGTGGCTCCGACATCGGTGACTGTGGCCCCGCCGCACTCGATCCGCCTCAGCTCGGACCAACAAGCGTTCGAGGTGACGGGGATCGACGCGCAAGTACTCGCGATGCTAGGCAGCCTGGACTGGAAACCGGAACAATGGAATTCGGTGCTGTCGGTCCATGTCGGCCAAGGGACGCCGCCGATGGCCGGTGCCTGGAAAGTCACTGATGGCGTCTTGCGCTTTCAGCCGCGCTTTCCGTTGCGGCCGGGCGTGCGCTACACGGTCACCTATTTTCGTGACGATGCGGGTTTTCTCAGTATCAGTAGTCTGTCTCCACCCAAAGTTTTGCCCCTGGTCGCCGAGTTCACGTTGCCCAAGCCTGAGACGGCGCCCACCGTGGTCGAGCAGGTCTATCCCACCAGCGACCTGCTGCCCGAAAATCACCTGAAGTTCTACATCCACTTCTCCGCGCCGATGAGTCGCGGCGAAGCCTACGAACACCTGCAAATCCTGGACGGCAACGGCAAGCCGATCGAGTCCGCCTTCCTCGAACTCGGCGAGGAACTCTGGGACCCCAGCGGCCAGCGCTTCACCCTGTTCTTCGATCCGGGCCGCATCAAGCACGGCCTGAAGCCGCGCGAAGACCTCGGCCCCGTGCTGGAGAAGGACAAAAGCTATATGCTGGTGGTCGGCAAAGGCTGGCACGACGCCAACGGCAACGCGCTGAAGGAAGGGTTCCGCAAGTCCTTCAAGGTCGGCGCGCCGGTCGAGAAGCTGGTCGATCCGAAGACCTGGAAGCTGGAATTGCCGGCGGCGGGCAGCGGCGACCCGCTGACGCTCGTGCTGCCGATGCCGCACGATCACGCCCTGCTGCACCGCCTGGTCTGGGTGACGGACGACAACGGTAGGGTTGCCGGCAAGATCGCAGTGAGCGATGCCGAACAGCGCTGGCAGTTCACCCCGGAAAAACCCTGGCAAGCGGGCAAGTACACCCTCATCGCCGACACCAAATTGGAAGACCTGGCGGGCAACAACCTGGAACGCCAGTTCGAGGTGGACGTCTTCCGGCCCGTCGAGAAGGAAATCCAGAAGAAGACGGTGGAGCTGCCGTTCGCCCTGACAGCGCCTTGACCGTCCGCTCGACCCACCCTGCACTCCCTTGGAGTAAACAAAAAGCTGATAGCTGATAGCTGATAGCTATCAGCTATCAGCTTGGGAGTGAATCCGTCGAGTCCATCCAGCGGACTCGCGTTACGCCAGCACCTCCTGGATCAGCGGCGCTTCCTCCAGAATGAGCTTCAGCGGCCGGTTCGAGGTCGTGTACAGCTCCTGGTTGGCATCGATGCCGAGCAGGTGGTAGATGGTGCGGCCAAAGCTCTCGACCTTGTAGGGCTTGTCCACGGCATAAGCGGCGATCTTGTCGGTGCTGCCCACCACGGTGCCGCCCTGGAAGCCGCCGCCAGCCACCAGCACGGACTGCGTGGTGCCCCAGTGATCGCGGCCGGCGTCCTTGTTGATCTTCGGGGTCCGGCCCATCTCGCCGAGCAGGGCCACGATCGTGGTCTTGAGCAAGCCGCGTTCGTCCAGGTCTTCGAGCAGCGAGGCCACCGCCATGTCGAGCGGCGGCAGCATCTGCCGGCAGCCCTGGAAATTCTTGCCGTGCAGGTCCCAGTAACCGAAGGGCACGTAGACGAAGGGCACCCCGGCCTCGATCAGCCGGCGGGCCGCCAGCACCTTGACGGTGCCGCCCTGGTTGAGGTTGACCTTGCCGTAGCGGGCCGCGGTCTTCCCATCTTCCTTCGACAGGTCGAGCGCCTCGCGCAGCTTCGGCGAGCGCAGCAGGTCGAACGCCTTCTGCTGGAACTGGTCCAGCCCGGTCAGTGTTGAATCCTTGCCGTCCGGCTGACGCAGCTGCTGATCGAGCGACTTCAGGAGCGCTTCGTCCTTGCCGAAGGCCGACAGGTCGAGACTGGCGGGCGCCAGCATGTTGCGGACCTGATCGCCGGGCTTCTCGGGGTCGAAGGTGAGCGGGTCGTAAGCCGGCCCGAGGTAATTCTGGTCGATGTCGCCGGAGTGATTGCGGATGGTGCCCAGCGCCACGAAGCTCGGCAGCGCTGCCTGCGCCGGCTTGAGCTTGGCGACCACGCTGCCGTACATCGGATACTTGGGCGTCGAAGGCCGGCGCGGATTGCCCGTCAGCCAGTAAGCGCCGCCGGAATGCTCCCAGGTCTCGTTGCCGATCCGACAGGAGCGCAGGATGCTGAACTTGTCGGCGACCTTGGCCAGCCGGGGCATCAGCTCGCAAATCTCCATGCCCGGCACGTTGGTGGCGATCGGCTTGAACTCGCCGCGCACTTCGGCCGGGGCGTCCGGCTTCAGGTCGAACGTGTCCTGATGCGGCGGCCCGCCGCCCAGCCAGATGACGATCATCTGCTTGGCGCTCGCCTGCTCCGCCCGCGCCTGGGACTGGAACAGCTGTTCCATCGTCAGGCCGAAGAGTCCAGCGCCGCCGACCCGGAAGAACTGGCGGCGATTCATCCGCTGAAAACCCGCACAACCGGTGAACATGATCGGTCCTTTCTCGGTGAGCGACGCTCGCAGCGAGCGTCGAGGGGGTAGGTGTAGCTCCTCGTTGGCTCCTCGTGCCCAGGCTCGGCCTGGGATTGGCTCCTCGTTCCCAGGCTCCGCCTGGGAACGCAAATCGCGAGGCTCCGCCTCGCGGAAGCGCCGGCGACTTCAGGTCCGTGGGTCAGGTTTCCAACCTGACGAACTTCACGGGTCGTCAGGTTGGAAACCTGACCCACGAGCAAACCGCTCCCAGGTACGGGCCGCGAGGCGGAGCCTCGCGATTTGCGTTCCCAGGCAGAGCCTGGGAACGAGTTCGGCTCGGTTGGGCTGCACTGCTGACGCTGCTCGTCGGCATGCTGCTCGTCGCACTGGCCCAGGCTGCTCCCGCCCAGGAACCGAACACTCCCTTCGGCCAGGGCAGCCATGCGCTGCGGGCCATCCTCAAACAGAAGTTCGGCATGAAGCCGCTGGATGAAACGGCCTTCGGCGAGCGGATCACTTCCGGCGACGTTTCCCAAGTGTTGGTGGTGGTGCTCGGCGATACCAGCTTTCTCAAGCGTTTTCGCGACACTTCGCTGGCGTCGTTCGTCCAGCAGGGCGGCGCGGTGCTGGTGGCCGCCGACCGCAAAACCGGCAACGAAGACGCCTTGCAGCAATCCTTTCGGCTGCGCATCACGGGCGACTACCTCAAGATCGACAAGCGTTCGCCCTCGGCCTACCGCCGGACGGACGATTGCATCCTGATCTCATCCTTCGACAAGTCCGATCCGCTCTTCTTCCAGGTGGACCGTATCGCCACCAATCGGCCCAGCCATCTGACGCGCGACGGAGACGGCCCCTTGAAGGCCGTCGCCTGGTTTCCCGAAGGAACCTACGGCGAGAAGACTCCAGACGTGCGCGCCGCGGATCGGCAATACCCGTTCGCCGCCGCCGGGCAACTGCGTCGTGGCCGTGCCCTGGTGCTGGGCGATCACAGCGTCTTCATCAACGACATGATCCTCCAGCCGGACAACGACAACTTCTTCTTCGCCTGCAACGCCGTCAACTGGCTGACCGAGGACGGCAAGCGCGCCGAAGTGTTCTTCGTCGAGGACGGCACCGTCGTCACCAACTTCAACGTGGCCCTGAAGGAACCGCCGCCGCTGCCCATGCCCACCGAAGGCCAGCTCATCGACCTGGGCAACCGGCTGATCGCCAAGGTGGACGAGCAGGACCTGCCCAACCGCTTCATCAACGACCGGATGCGGCCCGTGCAGCTGCTGCGTCTGGTACTCCTGCTGCTGACCGGCGCGTTCTTGCTCTACGGCTGCTGGCGGCTGATGTCCGGCCGTCAGCGGCTCGAACGGGCGGAACCGCTGCTGGCCGTCGCCCTGGAACGCCTGACTCCGATCGGTAATGTGATGGAACGGCGCAATCAGGAGCTCGTCCGCAAGAATAACTACTGGGAAACCGCGCGGCGGCTGGCCCGGCAAGTATTCCCCCAGCTGGCGGACGGCCCGCCGCCCACCGCGCCGCCGCACATCGTCGTGACCGGCGACGAAGGACATCGCCAGCGCCTGCACCAGCAAATGCTGCGGCTCTGGCAGCTGGCGACCAGCCCGACGCCGGTAGCCGTCTCCGCCCAGGAGCTGCGCCGGTTGCAGGATGAAATCCGGGTCGTCCGGGTAGCGCTGGCGGACGGCACGATCCGGTTGACGACATCGTCCACGACGAATGCGGGTGTCGGCGGTAGGCCCCGCGAGCCGAGCGGGGCCTGAAGCGCCCTGTGCTTGATGGCACCACTGGGTGCGAAAAATGTCGTGAATTAGCTGACAGCTATTAGCTAATAGCTGTCAGCTAATTCACGACATTGATTCGCCGGACAGGCCGTAGCCCGTGGCGGTCGCCGCCCAAACATGGCACCCATTGCATCAGCCGACCGAAAATACTCCGGGTGCTCAGGCACCCGGCTCGCTGATTTGTTCGAGGAGCGGCATGACAGTTCAAACCAATGCAGCGCCCGACGGCACGGCTATTCGCCAGCTCGCGGAGCAGATGCGCAAGCTGCGCGACCGGACCCTGGAGCAGGTGGGCCGGGTCGTTGTCGGCATGGAAGCGGTGACGCAGCAGTTCCTCATCGCGCTCCTGGCCCAGGGCCATGTGCTGCTCGAAGGCGTGCCCGGCGTCGCCAAGACCACGCTCTCGAAGACCTTCGCGCGGGTAATGGGCGGCCAGTATCAGCGGGTGCAGTTCACGCCCGACCTGCTGCCCTCGGACGTGACCGGCACCTACATCTTCGACCGCAAGATCAACGAGTTCATCCTGCGCAAAGGACCGATCTTCTGTCAGATTCTCCTCGCGGACGAGATCAACCGCGCCCCGGCCAAGACGCAATCGGCCCTGCTGGAAGCCATGCAGGAAAACCAGGTGACGATCGAAGGCACCACGCTGCCGTTGCCCCAGCCGTTCATGGTGATGGCCACGCAGAACCCGGTGGAGCAGGAAGGCGTCTATCGCTTGCCCGAAGCCCAGCTCGACCGCTTCCTGCTGCGGATCAACATGGGCTACCCCGGCCACCATCGCGAAGTCGAGATGCTCAAGCTGCTCAGCGTGCCGGTGGCGGAACCGGAGCAGGTCTTCACGACGGACCTGCTCATGAACATCCAACGGCAGCTGGCTGCCGTCCACGGCACCGACGCCCTCTTGCACTACATTGTCTCGCTGGCCGACGCCAGCCGCGATCATCCCGACCTGGTGCAGATCGGAAGAGCA
>JAGVLI010000986.1 GCA_020054355.1 Planctomycetales bacterium
CGCCGACGGCTTCCCGATAGAGGACGGTCAGCAGCGTGGTCTTGCCGACGCCGCGATGGCCGAACAGACCGACGCGGTGCGGTCGGCACAGCCGGTCGGCGAGCAAGGCGGCGGGTGACGAGCGCGACATGGTGCGGATCCTCGAAACGGGAGCTGAAACCGGAGCGAGTTCCCTCCAGTATTGTAATTCGTCCGCCGGGGATTCATATTGTTTACGGGAAGGTTCCCCAAATAGGACGCGCTGGCCCCGGTTCGGGTTCTCGGTTTGGTGGGCACAGCCGCACATGGTAGCCCGCCGCTCCGCGGCGGAACGCGGCGCAGCCGCGGGCGTCCGGCCGGAATCTGGCGGTGCAGCGAGTAGCACATAGCCGATTTTTGCAGCGGCCAATGGTGAAACGATGTTCCTCCGTTGCTTCTGTGGCTTTATGCTGACGAACGTTGCGTCCCCAGGCCGCATCGTTCATTACCTGCTGTCTGAACACGCGATCGAGCGGCTGCAAGATGCGGTTGACAAGGAAGTCGCGGAGAATGAGACCGTTGATCTCTGGCCAGAACACTGGGATACCGCGCGGGCCACGCAGGCATGGCTCTGCCCTCAATGCAGTCGGCTATACATCGGCTTGGGTAGTTCGGGTCCGGTTCGTGTCTTTACATTGGAGCGCGTCGGGTTCGAGTCGTTGCTTACCGGTCTCGATTCGCAGTTCGGTACCGAGACGGAGCTATTGAAATTGGCTGCGGAGCAAACGGGCGAATCGCCGCTGACCGCCGAACAGTCTGAACCTAATCGCGAACGGCGCTGAAGTTGGCTGCGGCACATTGTTGGATTCGCGGTACACCGTCCGCCAGTTTGCCGTAGCAACAGGATGGAGTCGGTTTGCTGACAGCGTGCTTGTTAGTTATCGAGGAATGATCGGCCAGTCGCTGGCGGGACGCTCGCGGCTGCGCCGCGATCCGCCGCGGAGCGGCGGGCTACTTTAAGGAGTTTCATTCCATGCAACGTCCTCTGCTCACCGGTCTGTTCGCTCTGCTCCTGGCCGCGCCGCTTTCGGCCCAGGAAAAGAAGTTTCAGGTCCAGATGGAAAAGGACCTGGTCTACGGCAAGGGCGGTCAAACCGAATTGAAGCTGGACCTGGCCATGCCCAAGGACGGAGCCGGGCCTTTTCCCGCCGTTGTCTGCGTGCATGGCGGCGGTTGGCGAGGCGGCAGCCGGACCGACCTGACCAAGACCATCGAGATGTTCGCGGGCCGGGGCTTCGTAGCCGTGGCCGTCACCTATCGTCTGGTGCCGACGGCGGCATTCCCGGCGCAGATCGAGGATTGCAAGGCCTCGGTCCGCTGGCTGCGGGCCAATGCCAAGAAGTACAAGATCGATCCGGATCGCATCGGCGCGATTGGCATGTCAGCCGGCGGTCATCTCGTGTCGCTGCTGGGCACCACCGTGAAGGAAGACGGGCTGGAAGGCAGCGGCGGCAATGCGGACTTCTCCAGCGGGGTGCAGGCGGTCATCAGCTTTTTCGGGCCGTCCGATCTGAGCGAGCGCACCTGGAACCCGGACCTGGAAAAGTCTCTGATCGAGCCGCTGGTCGGCGGCCCGTTCGCGGACAAGCCGGAGCTGTTCAAGAAGGCGTCGCCGGTCACTTACGTCCGCAAGGGCGCGCCGCCGTTCTTGCTGTTTCACGGCACCGCGGATAAGATCGTGCCGGTCAGCCAGTCGAGAATCCTGGCGGAGAAGTTGAAAGCGGCCGGGGCCTCGGTCAAACTGGTGGAAATCGAGGGCGCTGACCACGGCTGGGCCGGCCCGAAGCTGCTGGAGACCATCGAGCAATCGGTCAAGTTTCTCGAAGAGCAACTGAAGAAGGAACAGAAATGATCGGCCGCCAGTGCAAACAGGAAGGGGCGGCAGCCGTCGGCTCGGGTCGTTGCCCTGAACCGACGGCTGCCGCCCCTGCTGGAATGATCGAGCGACGATATTTCTGGCCGCTGCTGCTGCTGGCCGGCTATCTCCTTTTCGCCCACGGCTGCCACGGCGACGAGGATAATGAGCTGTTTGCCGGTCGCTTGCTGCATGTGAGCCTTGCCGCGCAGCCGTGAAGTGCGAGTGATGATCTCCTTCACTTCCGTCGGCCTTGCGCCAATTGAGTTTCGACGGTTCGCATGGCGAGGAACAAGTGCCGAGGATCATCGAGGAGCGGCACGAAGCCATATTTCGTGTAGAACTTGGTTGCGGCGTCGTCGATGGCGACGACTTCAACCGCGAATACTCCGAGGGACTCGGACAAGCCCAGACATCGACGCAGGGCGTCCATCAGCAATTCCGCTCCCAGTCCTTGGCCTTGCGCTGACTCATCCACGGCAAGACGACCCAAAAGCGCAACCGGAACTGGATGCTTGGGCAGCTTCTTGGCGGTCTCGTAAGGCAGGTGGGCAATGGGGACGGCGCTGGAGGCCAGCGTGTAGTAGCCGTGAACTTTCTTCTCTCCGGCTTTCACCGCGACCAACGTGCGACCCAGTTTTCTTTTTTCATACTGATTGACCAACGAGCGCAGAAAATCATCGAGAGGAGCCTTGCCGCAACAAAACTCCTCTCGTTGATGGGTTTTGTCCAGTCGCTCAATCTGCCAAGCGGTCATGACGCCGTTTGTACTTTGCCGCGGCTCGTCGAAACGCCGCGTTGGCCGGTGGCGGGTTTTCCAGCATTGCCAGGAAAATATCTCGATCCCGATCCGAGAGCGGCACTCTGAATTCCTCTTCAAAGCGATATTCGTCTTCGGGAACCACTTTCGCTTTACGGATGCGCAGCTCGGAGTCGCTGATCCTCTCGACAATCACCGTGGCGTTGGCAAAGGACTGCGGCAGCACCAATCGGCCCTTGCTGTCAGTATTGCGTGTCTCGACGGACATGATGTTCCTCCCTCCATGCAGCCTAACACTTGGTGGGAGAATGGGCAAGGGGGGCCTTCCCACCTCGCCAGACTTTACGATCCATCTTGACCGTCCTCAAGACTGCGGCACTTCCATCGGCATCGGCTGCGCCATGAATTGCATGCCGACACCCGGTTGCTTGCCGACACCCGCATTGTGGTCATTGTGCAGCTTGAAGCGATTGTGCAGCGCTTCCTGCACCTGTTGCATGCGGCGGTCGTCCTTGGTGTCGTAGGCGCCGATCGTCACCACGCTGTTGTAGCGGGTGTGCAGGACATACGCCTCGAAGCCGAGCTTGCGCAGCGCTTCCGCCAGGTTGTGGGCGTTCAGCGCGCTGGCGGCCAGCTGTTCACCAGGGTTGCGGCCCATGAGCTTGTCCATGACCGACGGGGCGGTCCCCGCCGCCTGGACCACTGGCAGCCCTTGAAACACGGACACCACCAGCGTCCAGGGCTTCTTGCATTGCAGCAAGCTGTAGGTCTCGTCGGCATTCAGCTTCTTCATCAACGGATCGGCCTTGTTCTCGGCCTGCTGTTCCTGCTGGTTCGTCGGATTGCGCACCACGAAGGCGGAATTGAAGGGATTGATCCGGATTTCCTGCAAGAAGATGCCGTCTACTCCCTCCTTCGACTTGCCGCGCTGCTCCCGCTGGCCGGAGATGAAGAACTTGTCGGGCGGCTTCAGCCGGCGCACGCTCTCCAGGGCGCTGCGGGCGGCGTCCATGTCCTTGTAGCCGCCGACCAGCACGGCATATTGTTCCTCAATGCGCTCGATGGGAAAGCGAGTTTGCCCGTATTTCTTGCGCAACTCCTCGAGATGCCGTTGCTGCTTCAGGCGCTCCTCGCGGCCCTTGGCGAAGACGTAAGCCGGCAGCTTGTGGTCGCGGCGGACGGCGGCGGCGAGTTCGTTGGCTTGCTCCGTCGCGTTTGGCCCCTTGAAGCTCTGCACGCAGATCAGGTGCGCGCCGGCCTCGGGCGTCACTGGATACTGAATCACGGGGTTGACGGGATTGACCGGAGCGATCGGGTCGAAGGGGTTGACCTGGCCTTCGCTCGTGCTGGCCAGACCGAAGAGCGCCAGGCCAAAGCCGGCGGCGAAAAGTAAGCGCTGCATGCTCGCCCTCCCATCGCGAAGACGGAGTACCCAGTACCGAGTTCCGGGATGCCCAGATGGCTGTTCGGTACTGCGCGCTCGGCACGAAAAGTCGAGTGGCGGGCTATACCAGAGGAAAGCGGTTCAGTCCAGAGGCCAATTCGCGCCGAGCGCTTTGCGCTGCTCGGCAGTGACGAGGTCGATGCCCACCTTGCCCAGCTTGAGCAAACGGTCGAGCTGGCTGCGCGTGAAGGTCGCTTCCTCGCCGCTGCCCTGGACCTCGACGAACTGCCCGCCGCCGGTCATGACCAGGTTCATATCGACCTCGGCGTCCTTGTCCTCGACGTAAGCCAGGTCGAGCAACTCGACGTCGTCGAGCAGGCCGACGCTGATGGCGGACACGCTGTCGCGGATAATCGCCGAGGGGTCGAAGACCGCGCCGCCCTTCGGCTTGGCGGACGCCAGGGCATCCACGAGCGCGACGAAAGCGCCGTTGATCGACGCGGTGCGCGTGCCGCCGTCGGCTTCCAGCACATCGCAGTCGATCCAGAGCGTGAATTCGCCCAGCTTGTCCAGGTTGACCACGGCCCGCAAGCTGCGGCCGATCAAGCGTTGAATTTCAACGGTCCGGCCATCGACCTTGCCGCCCCGGTCGCGCTGCTTCCGGCTGTTGGTGCTGCCGGGCAGCATGCCGTATTCGGCGGTGAGCCAGCCCTTGCCGCTGCCGGTCAGGAAGGGCGGCACGGCGGCTTCCACGCAGCAGGTACAGAGCACGGTGGTGCGGCCGGCTTGCACCAGCACGCTGCCGGGCGCTTGCCGGGTGTAGCGGCGGCGGAACTTCAGCGGACGCAATTCATCGGGACGGCGGCCGTCGGTGCGCATGGTCTAACTTCCACCCTCGACAGGTGCCAGAGAATCGGGAACATTCGTTGACTGAGTGATTTCCAGGCAGGTGGCGTCCGGAAAGTGATCGCGCTGCTGCCCGTCGTCTTGCCAGAAGCAGGACGAAAGGTAGATGGCCGGGCATTCCGCCAGATGAGCAGCGACAGCCTCAAAGACACGCTTCACACCAGACGGATCGCAGCCGACCGTGTGGAACACGACCGCGTCGGCACGCTGCGCCCAGACGGCTTCGAGGCCCAGGAGAGTCCTCGGATTCGCAGCCAGCTGACTGAGCCGCCATTCCGGGCGCAAATTCAGCCGAGCGACGACAGACGCGCTGTCCGCCGCCGAGAGGCCAGCGACGCGCTGCAGCCAGTCCACGGGACGCATGGGCGCCAGCCGGCCTATGCGCAGCAGGCCAAGGATCGTCGTGGGGGTGCTGGCTGGTTCCGCCCATTTCACTCGGCCGAATTGCCGCACGCCGGACAGTGGCTGCGCGCCCGTCAGTACGTTCACCAGGGCCTTCCAATCCTGGGAGTAAACAGGGCCTGGCAGATGCACACAGACCGCAGCGCCGGCGTGCAAGCGGAAGGGCGGCACGATCAGCCGGCCAACCGCGCAGCCGTCGCTGGATATGCGCAGTGCGTCGCTCATTTTTGGGCCTCCATTCACCAGCCCAGCCAGTTCCGAAAAGCGCCCCACCAATCGCGTGCCGGCAGCGGACAAGCATCATTTGGAGGATGTTCCACCTCCGACCATCTGCCCCAGCGAACCAACTCGAAAATCGGTGTTGGATCGGCAGTCTCCTGGGCCAGTTCCCACGCCGCCGCCATGCGGTGATGGCCGTCCTTCACATAGTACGTCCCCTTGACATCCCTGAGTCCGGAAATTCGCAGGTCCGATTCGTGAAAGGCAAAACTCCCATCGCGCATGCTCGCCTTGATGCGGTCTACTTGTCCTGGATCGCGCAGCCCGATCTGGGTTCCGCGAATCAGCGGGAGAGATGAAAAGGATCGCTTCGGTTGCGCGGGCATGAGCAACCTGCCTTGAGACTCAATCGGTCAGCGCGAGCGGGATTTTCTCGCCGCTTTCGGCTTTTTCGCGACCTTCCGCTCGCGCGGCGAATCGTCGAGCAGCCAGGCCAGCAGGGCCTTCTGGGCGTGCATGCGGTTGCCGGCCTGCGGAAAGACCACGCTGCGCTCGCTGTCGAGCACTTCGTCGGTGATCTCCTCGCCGCGATGCGCGGGCAGGCAGTGCATCACGCGGGCGTGCGCGGGGGCCAGGGCGAGCAGCTTGGCGTTGACCTGGTAGCGGGCGAAGCTGCGCTGCCGTTTTTCGCGCTCCGCTTCCTGGCCCATGCTGGTCCAGACGTCGGTGTAGATCGCGTCGGCTTCGCGGACGGCATGGGCCGCGTCGCCGTTTTGCACCAGTTCGCCGCCGGGCACCAGCCGCCGAAACTGCTGCAAATAGCTCTCGTCGAAGCCATAGCCTGCCGGCGCGGCGAGGATGAAGCGCATGCCGAGCTTGCCGCAGCCGATGGCCAGCGACCGCGCCACGTTGTTGCCGTCGCCGACGAAGACGACCGTCCGGCCCTCCAGATCGCCGAAGACTTCCTGAATGGTCAACAAGTCGCCGAGCGCCTGGCAGGGATGGTTGTAGTCCGACAAGCCGTTGACCACCGGACAATCGGCATGGTTGGCGAAGATTTCCACGGTGGCGTGACTGAAGACGCGCAGCACGACGGCATCGACATACTGGCCGATGGTCCGGGCCACGTCCGGAATGCTCTCGCGCGCTCCCAGCCCGACCTCGGCGCCAGAAAGGAAGATGCTCTTGCCGCCCAGCTGGGCGATGCCGGACTCGAAGCTGACGCGCGTCCGCAGCGACGGTTTCTCGAACACCAGGCCGACCACGCGGCCGGCGAGCAGCTGTGGGTCCTTGCGCTTCCGGTGCAGCGCCTTCAGCCGGGCCGCTTCCCGCAGCAGGTATCGGATTTCGTCCGCTGTCAGATCGCTCAGGTGCAGAAAATGCCGCATGGTTCGTCCGTAAATCAGTGGTCAGTGGCCAGTGGCCAGTGGCCAGAAGTAGTCGGTTGAGTTCTGGCCACTGGCCACCGCTTGTGCCTTGTGAGACAGCAACACGCCTTCGAGGATTCAGTAGCCGGTGGCCGATGGTCAGTTGCAAGAAAACTCGGTTGTGTTCTGGCCACTGGCCACCGGCTACTGGCCACTATGCCTTGTGTGCCAGCAATACGCTTTCGAGGATG
Source organism: Planctomycetales bacterium (assembly GCA_020054355.1). Taxonomy (GTDB): domain Bacteria; phylum Planctomycetota; class Planctomycetia; order Gemmatales; family Gemmataceae; genus JAGVLI01. The sequence continues at coordinate 7,163 of JAGVLI010000986.1, forward strand.
TCGCAGCCCTCGTTCAGTGCCGCGTCGGTGAGGTTCATCGCGGGCAGCAGCCGCAGCACCGTGCCGTGCGTGGCGTTGATGAGCAGCCGGCGCTTCAGGCACTCTTCCACGATCGGCTTGCCTTCCACCGCGAGTTCGACGCCGATCATGCAGCCCTTGATGCGCACGTCTTGAATCAGCGGGCAGCGCGAGCGCAGCGCCTCGAAGCGCTGTCGGAAACGCTCGCCGATCTGCTCGGCGCGGGCCAGCAAGCCGTCAGCCTCGATGGTTTCGATGGTGGCCAGCGCCGCCCGGCAAGCGATGGGGTTGCCACCGAAGGTCGCCGCGTGGGTGCCGGGTTTCAGTTTTTCCGCTGCGGCCGGTTTGGCAATCAAGCCGCCGACCGCGATGCCGCCGCCCAGGGCCTTCGCCAGCGTGACCACGTCCGGCTGTACTTTGAAATGCTGGTGGGCGAACCACTTGCCAGTGCGGCCCATGCCGGTCTGCACCTCATCAAAGATCAGCAGCAGCTTATGCTTGTCGGCCAGTGCCCGCAGTCCTTCCAGGTAGCCGGCCGGCGGCAGATTGATGCCGCCCTCGCCCTGAATCGGTTCGACCAGGAGGGCACACGTTTCATCGTCGATGGCGGCGGCCGTGGCTTCGAGGTTGCCGAACGGCACGTAGTTGAAGCCTGCCAGCAGCGGTTCCAGCCCTTCGTGGTACTTCGGCTGACCGGTGGCGCTCAGCGCCCCGAAAGTCCGGCCGTGAAAGCTGTTGATCGTGCTGATGATCTTGTAGCGCCCCGGCTTGCCGTTGAGCCGGGCGAGCTTGATGGCCGCTTCATTGGCCTCGGTGCCGCTGTTGCAGAAGAAGCACTGGCCGCCCCAGCCGGTGCGCTCGCTGAGCGCCTGCGCGAGCTGTCCCTGCGCCGCGATGTACCAGGTGTTGGGCACATGAATCAGCTTGCCGATCTGCTCGCGCACCGCCTCGACGACACGCGGCGGACAGTGGCCGATCAGGTCGCAGCCCCAGCCGGGAAAGAAGTCGAGATAGCGGTTGCCCTCGACGTCCCACACTGACGAACCTTCGCCGCGCTCCAGCACGACGGGAAATCGCGTGTAATTGGCGATAACGTATTTGCGGAACAGATCGATGATGGCCTCGCTCATGGCGTTACTCTTTCCTCGTGCCCAGGCTCTGCCTGGGAACGCATCTCTCGAGGCTCCGCCTCGCTGAAGCGCCGGCGACTGCCGGTCCGTGGGTCAGGTTTCCAACCTGACGAACTTCACTGTTCGTCAGGTTGGAAACCCACTGCTGTGAACATGCTTGAGACAAGCGACCGTTTATATGTGTGATTTCGCTGGGTTTTTTGTCCATAACGCATCAACGAAAACCTTAATGAGA
>JAGVLI010000966.1 GCA_020054355.1 Planctomycetales bacterium
CCGCATGGCCCAGGAAGCCGCCCGGCTGGAAGCGCGCATCAAGACCGATCCGACCAAAGCCAGCGGCTACCTCGACCTGGCCAACTTCCACCGCCGCCACAACGACCTGACCAAGGCCCGCGAAGTGCTGCACCAGGGGCTGGGGCCGACCGGCCAGCATTTTCAGCTGAACCTGGACCTGGCCGAGATCGAGCTGGAGCCTTTTCGCCAGAACCTGGCGATTGCCGAGGACAAGCTGAAGGCCGACCCGCAGAACGAGGAGCTGCGCAAGATTCGCCTGGGGCTGCGGCGCGAGATCAACACGCGGGAGATGGACATCTTTCGGATGAAGGCTGACCGCTTTCCCACGGAATTGATTCACCGGCTGGAGCTGGGCGTGCGGTTGATGCGCGTGGGCCAGATCGACGAGGCCATCAAGGAATTGCAGGCGGCCCGCAGCGACGTGCGCATCAGCTGGCGGGCGCTGCTCTTCCTCGGCCATTGCTTCAAGTTCCGCAACAACTGGAAGCTGGCCCGCCGCAACTTCGAGGACGCCCTGCACGCCTTGCCGCCCAACGAGCAGGATTCCCGCAAGGAAATCCTCTTCGTGCTGGCCCAGGGCTGCGCCGAAGCCGGCGAGCTGAACGACGCCATCGAGACGGGCCACGAGTTGGCCAACATCGACTACAGCTATCGGGACATCGGCCGGCTGCTCGAGGAATGGCAAGCCCGCTTGCAGCAAGCGTAGTGCTGCCGGACCAAACTGGTAGGGTCCGCTGTGCGGACCATTGTGGTCCCGACGGGTTAAGGGTTAGTGGTCCGCACAGCCGACCCTGCCAGTTTGGTCCGGCAGCTCAATAAAGCGAATAGCTGACAGCTATTAGCTGATAGCTGTCAGCTATTCTCTTTTTAAGGGCCGTCCCAGCACATCACTGCGCCGTTTTCAACGGTTGCTTGACCAAATCGCGCACCCGCTGCACCTTGCTTTCCAGCCGGCTTGCCGATCCCTGGCGATAATCGACGCGGATCGAGCAGCTGATCCGGCTGCAATCGGGCTTCAGCGCTTCGTAGCAGCGCTGCAACACCGCGAAGACCTCTTCCCACTCGCCTTCCAAAATGGTGCCCATCGCATGGAGGCGGTAGTCCAGGCCGCTGGCGGCGATCACTTCCAGGCAGCGGGCGACATAAGGCGCCACGCTTTCGCCCTGGCCCACCGGCGCCATGCTGAAATCGAGCATCACCACGGTAATGTCCTTTGTCTCGGGATGTCTGGAATTGCCCCGGCAAGCCGGGCGTTCGTGGGCTAGAGTTGCCTGGTGGCCGGGGACAACCCCCAGCCCATTTCATTCTATTCATCATCTCTTGGCGCGAGGAGAACTCTCATGCACGGGACGGATCACCGCAGGTGGGTCGGCTTGCTCGGCGGCATCTTGGGCTTGGCCGTCCTCGGTTTCTCGCCGCTGGCTGCCCAGCAATCGGGCACGGACTGGCCGCAGTTTCGCGGACCGTCCGGCATGGGCACCAGCCCGGACAAGGGCGTGCCGCAAACCTGGAGCCAGAAGGACAACCTCGTCTGGAAGGTCCCGATGCCGAATCCGGGCGCTTCCACCCCGGTCATCCTCGGCGAGAAGATTTTCCTGACGACCTACAGCGGCTACAACGTGCCGGGCCAGGGCAAGGGCGATATGTCCGCGCTCAAACGGCAGGTCGTCTGCCTGAACCGCGCCGACGGCAAGGTTCTCTGGAGCAAGGACGTGGCCGCCAAGCTGCCGGAGCAGGAGAACATTCGGGAAAGCCACGGTTACTCGTCCAACACGCCGGTCGTCGATGCCGAGCGCGTCTATGTCTTCTTCGGCAAGTCCGGAGTGCTGGCCTTCGACCACGACGGCAAGCAGCTCTGGCAAGCCGACGTCGGCTCGAAACTCAACGGCTGGGGTTCGGCGGCGTCGCCGATCCTGCACGGCGACCTGGTGATCGTCAACGCGAGCGTGGAAAGCGAATCGCTGGTGGCGCTGGACAAGCGCAGCGGCAAGGAGAAGTGGCGGGCCAAGGGCGTCAAGGAAGCCTGGAACACGCCGCTGCTGGTCCCGGTGGACAAGGGCAAGACCGAACTCGTCGTACCGATCCAGGGCAAGATACTGGGCTTCGACCCGGCCACCGGCACGCAGCTCTGGACTTGCGACACCGGCATCAGCTGGTACATGGTGCCCTGCGTGGTAGCGGAGAACGGCATCGTCTACTGCATCGGCGGCCGATCCGGCGGCGCGCTGGCCGTGCGCGCCGGTGGGCGCGGCGACGTGACGAAAACGCATCGCCTCTGGACCGGCAACAAGGGGTCGAACGTCTCCTCGCCGATCCTGCACAAGGGCCATCTCTACTGGATGCACGAGGGCCTGGGAGTCGCCTATTGCGCGGAGCTGAAGTCGGGCAAGGTCGTCTACGAGCAGCGCATCCAGGGCGCGGGCCAGGTCTACGCGGCGGCGGTCCTGGCCGATGAAAAGCTCTACTACGTGACCCGCCAGGGCAAGACTTTCGCGATCGCGGCCAAGCCGGCGTTCGAGCAACTGGCGGTCAACGACCTGGCGGACGGCAGCACCTTCAACGCCAGCCCGGCGATTTCCGGCGGCCGACTGTTCCTGCGATCCGATAAGTTCCTCTACTGCATCGGGAAGAAGTAGTGAGATTCGACACGGGGAGGGCAGGTTCGGTTTTGTCCTCCCCGTGTCAGTCCGGCAGCATCCACCGAACGCAACCGGGGAAACGCCCATGACGGAGCGAGAGTGGTTGGAATGCGACCAGCCGGGGAAGATGCTGGAGTTCCTGCGGGGCAAGGCCAGCGACCGGAAGCTGCGGCTGTTCACGGTGGCCTGCGTTTGCCCCATCCTGCATCGCCTCAGATCCGATGGGCCGGATGCCATCGCAGTCGCGGAGCGGCGACTGGAAGGTCAGGCGACCGAGGACGAGTACAACGAAGCAAGAAGCTGGTTTCCAATTGAAATCGACCGGGAAGGAGAGGCAACCATTCGCCGACTGGTGCCGAGAGACCTAGTCTGCGAAACGTTCTTCGAGGACGACGCTTGGGATGCCGCGTCTCGGGTTTGGATCAGCGCAGCCAATTCCGCATACCTGGAGCGCTTTGTTCGACAACGTTCTGATCGCAACGCCAGGCCAGCCAGTTACCCGGAAATCCACGCCAGCCAGGTCTCCTACCTCCACGAAATTTTCGGCAACCCCTTCCGGCCTGTGACCGTTGATTGTTCATGGCTCACGGCCACTGTGGTTTCGCTCGCCACGGCGATCTACGAGGACCGTGCGTTTGACCGCCTACCGATCCTCGCTGACGCCCTCGAAGACGCGGGCTGCACTGATGAAGAAACCCTGAACCACTGCCGTCAGCCGGGAGAGCATTGCCGGGGTTGCTGGGTCCTCGACCTCGTGCTGCAAAAGACATGACGGCGCGGCCTGGCCCGCTGGAAGACGACGCGGGAATCGACGAGTTGCCGCAGGCTGGCCGCTCGTTGCTGGATCAATGGCTTCGCATCTGTCTCACCGCCGCACGTTGCGCGGCAGCGGCCTGTCCTTCGGCGCTGTGTCCTGTTTCATGCCGCTCCAGGCGGCGTAGAGCATGGTCAGCAAGAGCGCTGCGCTGCCCAGCAGCAGCACACTGCCGAAGAGTACCTCGAACCAGCGCCAGCGCCACTGCCACTGCCATGGGCGCGGCTCGGGCCGCCACTCGTGCCGTTTGGTCAGGGTCTTCTCGGCCTTGTCCGCCCGCGTCTCGCCGGTCAGCAGCGCCAGCTGGTCCAGCGCCTGCACCAGTTCGGCCGGCGTCTGAAAGCGGTCCTTGGGCCGTTTGGCCATCGCCTTGTCGAGCAGCCGCAGCAGATCGCGCGGCACGTCGTTGCGAAAATGCTTGATCGCCTTGGGATGCCGGCTCTGGTGCCAGATCAGCTTCTGCGCCGTCGTGCCTTCCTGGAAGGGCGGCTGGCCCGTCAGGCAGAAGTAGATGGTGCAGCCCAGGCTGTAGACGTCGGCGCGGATGTCCACGTCATGGCTGTTGAGCGCCTGTTCCGGCGACAGGTAATCGACCGTGCCCAGCACTTGCTCGTCGTGCCGGACGCTGACGTCGTCGGCTTCGTCCTGGTAGAAGCGGGCCAGCCCCAGGTCGAGGATCTTGATCGAGCCGGTGAGATCGACGAGCAGGTTGGCCGGCTTGACGTCGCGATGGACCAGGCCCGACTCGCAGACGTGCTGCAAGCCCCGCGCCGCCTGGCGCATGTAATGCACCGCTTGCAGCGGGCTGAGCGGCCCGTGCCGCCGGACGACCTCCTGCAAGCTGGCCCCTTCGACGTACTCCATCGCCATGAAGTGCAGGTTGTCGTCCTGGTCGATGTCGTAGGCGCGGACGATATTGGGATGATTCAGCGCGGCGATGGCCCGCGCTTCCCGGTAGAAGCGCTCCAGGCAGGAGGAATTGATGGTGCGGGCGATGGGCAGGACTTTCACCGCCACCCGCCGGCGCATGTGCTTGTGCTCGCACAGGTAGACAGCGCCCATGCCGCCGGCCCCGAGCTGGTCGAGCACCTTGTAGCGGCCGATGCTGAAGCGCCGCCAGCGGCCCAGCAGCAGCTGGTCGGCCTGGAAATGGGTCAGCAGCGATTCTTTCACCAGCTGGCCGGCCAGCTTGAAGGGCGTATCCAGCTGATCCGGCAAGCCGGTGCAACGCTGCACGACTTCAGTCAAGGTGCGCTCGTCCACCAGACCACTCTGGCGGACCAACGCCAGGAAATCCTGGATCGTCGAAGGCCCCGACATGGCGGCATCCCTGTGCAAGCGATAGGTTCGTACTTGCTGCGAGTCTGCCCCCAACGGATCGGGACGGGAATTGGGGGTTGCGAGTCGAGTCGTTATTCATGTCTATTCTGCATCAACTTCCCGGAAATCGCAAATCAAACGGCAAATTCGCGCGGGGTCACAATCGCCTCGGGTAGGTTCGGCGAGCCGAGCCGGACCGGCAGCGCCCCAGGCTCCCGGCGCACCGCAATCGCAGGACGCTGCCGGTGCCGCTCGGCTTGTCACCGGACACCGAGTTTGTCGTGGAAATCCGGACACCGAGTTGGTCGCGGAAATCCGGACACCGAGTTGGTCACTGCCGC
>JAGVLI010000890.1 GCA_020054355.1 Planctomycetales bacterium
CAAGGTCGCCGCGCGCCGCCGCCCCGCGCCGCCGCCGCGAATCGCGGAGCGGCTCGCAAGATTGCGTTCCGAGTTCCTGCCCCAGTCAGCGCCTTGGACCACCGTTCGAGACGTCATTTGCGATTTGCCCGATCCGACCAAGGTTGCACATGGCCAGTCCGTGCTGAACCACCGTCTGCAAATCGGCGCACGGCCTTACCACGGCCATACTGGCAGCCCGCTCGATCTTCCCGCCAAGGCACTCAAGGCCGGAGATCACGGCGTTCCAGGCGGCGAGAACATGCTGGCTCACCCGGACGGCAGCGTCCGGTATTTCACCGTCCGCGAAAGCGCCCGGCTACAGTGTTTTCCGGACGAGTATTGTTTTCGAGGTTCGTGGACTGAAAGCATGAGACAATTGGGCAATGCGGTCCCTGTTTCCTTGGCGCGCATCCTCGCCCAAGCTGTCCATGATCGCCTGGCCCGAAACACGGTTTGAATCGGGATGGATCGTGTCAAATAAAGGACCGCGGGATGGCACGCTGGCACGCATTTTCGAGGCTCTCGAAGCCTTGCTTGCCGTATTGCCCGAAAATCTTCCTGAACTGCCCGACGATGAGGCAAGCGCTCGCGCCCTGCGCCGCCGCCGTTTGGTACTTCGGAACGAGATTCATGCTCTGATCTCGCGATTGCAGGATCTAGCCGTTCAGCTGGATCCCATCCGAGAGCCAAGTACGATCTTCGACCCCACGGATCCTGAAACGATCGGGCGGCTCATCGCCAACACGCTCCTCGAACAGCCCCGACTACCCCTGGTGGGGCTGCCGCGCTTCTACGGAGCGGGTGTTTACGCGATCTTTTATCGCGGAGATTTTGGCGCCTACCGTCCCATCGCCGCAACACAAACGCCGATCTATGTGGGCAAGGCGGCACCGGAGCGCGTGGACGCGCAATCCTCTCGGGAACAAGGGGACCGGCTTTGGAACCGCTTGGTGAAGGATCACGGCAAGAACATCGGCCTGGCGACCAATCTCGACATCGCCGACTTCGAGTGCCGCTACCTGGTCGTGAAAGGACGCTGGCAAGCGGCGGCCGAGTCGCATCTGATCGCGGTTTTCCAGCCGATCTGGAATGACGAAGTGAAGGTCTGCTACGGCTTCGGCAAGCACGGCGACGATCCTGCCCGGCGCAGCAATACGCGTTCGCCCTGGGATACGCTGCACCCCGGCAGGAAGTGGGCCTGGAAAGCGGGCAACCGGGAAAATCCGCTGTCGGCGAAGCAAATCGAGGAGAGAATCCTGGAACACTACAGGCAGCATCCGCCTCGTTCATGAGAAGCGGTTCACCGACCACCGCGCCTAGGAATGCACCGCGTCGAACAGCACGAAGGCCAGGGGGCCGAAGAAGAGGACGGGGCCCCAGGCGGCCAGGGCGGGCGCGACGAAATCGTGGTCGCCCAGGAACTTGCAGAAGAACGTGCCGGCGAAGACCGTAGCGCCCATCACCAGGCACATGCCGGCGGCGACGAAGACGTTGCGGTTCTGGTCGCGGAGGATGACGGCCAGGCCGAGAAACACCAGGATCAAGCCGAGGATCGGCCGTGTCAGCCGCATGTGGAACAGCACCGCCATCGGCGACAGCTTTTTCGATTCCGGCTTCGACATTTCCTCGAAGAGCTGATAGGTGGAGGCGAACACGAACCACTTGCTGTGGCGCGTCAGGGCGGCCATGTCCACGTCCTGGGTATACAGAAAATACTTGCCGGCGTCGATGGGTTCCAGAATCTTGGTGTTGGTCCAGTTGTCCAGTTGGGGCGGTTGCGTCTCGGTCAGCAGCCAGCCGCCCGAGTATTTTCCCGAGCCGCGGGGAATGTAGCGGGCCTCCGAGGCGGCCAGCTCGACCAGGCCGTTGCCGAGGTTCTCGGGAATGGTCACGCAGAAATTCTTGACCAGGCCTTGCTTGCGGTAGGCGGTCTGGCCGGCGAGCAGGATGCCGTTGGTTTCGTAGGCCCAGGGCAGGATGACTTCGCCATCCCCCTGGGGATCGACCCGGGCGTTGAGCAGCTGGTCGGCGATGTGCGGCACCAGCAGTTCCTGATTGGCCAGGCTCAGGCCGAGCATCAGGGTGGCCGAGAGGATCACCGGCCGGACGACGCGCTGCGTGGAAATGCCCGCCGACAGCAACGGCACCAGTTCGTTGTTGCGCTGCAGCCAGGCGACGGTGAACACGGCCGCCAGCAGCACGATCGCTTCGCTCAGCTTGTCGAAGATCTGCGTGGAGCGATAGGCGTAATAGGTGAGGATGTGGTTGGTGGCCTCCATCACTCCCTGATTGGCCGAGGTGAAGTCGTCGATGTTGGTGAACAGGTCGATGACGATGTACAGGCTCAGCAAACTGATGAAGCAGATCAGATACGCCTTCAGGTAAGACCGGATGAGCTGGCGGTCCAGCAGAAACATGAGGAACGCCTCCCCGGCTGCCGTAGGGTGGGTCGAGCGTACTCGCGAAGACCCACCACAAGCTGTTGACGTTTGGGGCAATGCGGTGGGTCTTCGCGAGTACGCTCGACCCACCCTACAAC
>JAGVLI010000803.1 GCA_020054355.1 Planctomycetales bacterium
ACCAGGCGATCCATGATCCAGGCGCCGCGCTTCACCGGCGTGGTCGTGGTGCCGTCCGCCGTGACCTTCAGCACACTGCCCATCGTCATGAACCCGCCGCGATGGCTGTCCTTGGGCAGCGTCACCTTGCGAAACTCCCAGCCGTCCACGCCGGGGATGCCATAATGCTTGGCCAGCCGGCCGTTAAGCATCGTGAAGTCGGAGGCCACGAAGTTCGTCAGGCTCAGGTCGTTCTTCAGGACTTCCTCGAAGAACAGCTCGGTTTCCCGGAGCATCGACACCTTCAGCATGTGGTCGAATTCCGGGTAAAGCAGGTGGCTCGGCTCCGTGAAGTCGATGTCGCGCAAGGCGAGCCATTGCCCCAGAAAATTCTCGGTGAAGGCCCCCGCCTTCGGGTCCTTGAGCATCCGCTCGATCTGTTGCCGAAGGGTGGCCGGCTGCGTCAGCTTCTTCTGTTCGGCCAGGAGCAGCAATTCCTCGTCGGGCATCGTGCTCCACAGGAAGTAGGACAGCCGGCTGGCCAGGGCGAAGTCGTCGAGCTTGCCCGGTTTCTCGCGCAGGAACAGGAAATCCGGCGACAGCAGGATGCCCATCAGCCCGACGCGCACCGCCTGCTCGAACGAATACTTCTCCGCCAGCTTGGCCTTGAAGAGGGCGACGAACGGCTTGAGGTCGTCGTCCGTCACGCTGCGCCGAAAGGCCCGGCGGGCGAACGAGCGCAGGATGCGCTCGGCGTCGGCCAGCGGGGCCTTGGACACAACCTCGACGCGGTCGCGCTGGTTGTAGATCGGCGCTGGCCCTTGCGCCAGGTCGCCGAAGAGCCGCCGATGCCCCGCCGGCGGCCAGGTTTCGTTGAGCGGCCCTTCCACTTCCACGAACTGGACCGCGAGGCCCGGTCCTTCGTACTTGTCGGCCCCGATCTTGCTTACGTGCTGCGCGCCGGCCAGTCCGTAGGGCAGGATCGAAATCGTCTGGCGCGGCTCGATGTACTCGACGAACTCGATGACGTTCGCTTTGTCGGGCGGCGCGTCGAAATAGCCGACGAAGCCATCCTTCCCGGAAAGCCGTCCGCCGCGCGAGGTGGAACCCACGCGATAGGTCACGGGCTTGCCGGCGCTCTGCACCGCGGAAGCCGAAATGCGAAAGCGGTAGTGGCCCCGTTCCGACGGATAGAACTGGTAGACCCGGACGTCGTGCCAGGCGGAAGAGCAGAAGCAGGTCACGGTCTCGTCCTGGATGCGATACACCTTCTCGGTGGTGCTCTTGACGCCGTGCTGGTCCTTCAAGCTGTAGCGCTTCTTGGTGGAAGGCGGCTTGGGTCGGTTGGCGACGGCCACGCTCAGCGCGGTGTCGGCCGCTTCGAGGTATTTCTCCATCAGGAAGGAAGAGATGTGCAGCGCCTCGCCGACGTTGTCGAAACCGTCCGCCGAGGAGTCGGCGGGCAGCATGCCGCGCAGATCGATGTCCACTCCCAGCAGATCGTGGATGGTGTTCTGATACTCGACCCGGTTGAGCCGGCGCAGGACCACCCGCCCCTGCGTCGTCCGCTGGGCCGCTTCCACCGCCGCCACGCTCTGGATTACCCAGTCCGATACGCTCCGCGCCTCTTTCGCTTCCGGTCGCGGCTTCTTATCCTTGGGCGGCATCTCGCCCGTCTTGAGTTGCTCCACGATGGCCTGCCAGTGGTCGCGGCTGGCCCGTTCGGTGAAGTTCGGCGTCAGCTTGTCCATGCCGAACTTGCCCTTGGGCTTCTGCCCCTGATGGCACTCGACGCAATACTTGGTCAGGAAGGGCTTGACCTGCTCGGCGTAGACCTTGGCATCCGGCGCCTGGATGTCCGGAGCCGCGCTGAGCCGCTCTGGGTCCTGCGCCGTGCCCATGCCCAGGACGGTCAGCACGACGAACCCCCAGGCCAGCCCACGCCCCAGGGTCCACGCTTCGGTCGCTGCATTGCGGCTCTTCATGATGCTGCTCTCCCGAAACCAACCGCGCTACCCGATCGAGTGTCGCAAATCCACCCTGCCAATGGAACATAAATTAGCTAACAAGTCGATTGTTGACAATTTCCCTTCGGGACAAGATGGTTTCAGTGCTGCTTAATCCCGATAATGGCTGGCATGGCAAACCCGCGCCCCCATTACAAGGACATCCAGCTGCCGCGGTCCTGGGTTTGTCGGTTTCCGCCGTCTGGCGGCAAGTGCGGCTGCCGGCGGCCGGATTGTTGACGAGGTTTAAAATTCGACCACGAATGAAGTGGACCGTGTGCGAATCGCGGTCCCTGATCTGACGTAAGTCGATGGTCAGGCTATAATCTTCTGTTGAGCAACAGCGGACTTCCAGAATGGCGCGACTCACCGATCCGGACATTCTGGCCAGATACAAACAAGCCCTGGCTGACTGGAATATCGACGGAGTCGTGCTCAAGGGACGTGCTGCCGACGGCCTCCGAACAACGCTGGAAGGCGTGACCGAAAAGCGCTTCAAGGAGAGTCTGTATCGATATGTTTGTCAAGAAAATGGCGAAGTCGATCGAGTGAAGGAAGAACGCGAGCCGTGGTGCAAGGATTGGGAATGGCACTATGACTTGCGTCCCACCATCAATGGCTTGCGGCTGTACGTCGAAACCCGACTTTATCCGGAATCGTTCAGCAGTCGGCACGAGCCGATTATTCAAGTTGTTCAAATTAAGCCGGCCTGATTGGAGAGGCGAACCATGTCAGAAAAACCGAGCAAACCCAATGGTCGGCCCTTTCCCTGGCCTTGCGCCGACTGCTACACCCTCACGGTCGTGCCGACGGTCATGGATTACACGGCGAAAGTGAAGCAAGATGGGATCATTCACGAACTCCGCCTCCCGGCACTGGAGATTCCCCGCTGCCAGACCTGCGGCGAGACCTACACCACCACAGCCGTCGATGAGAAGATAAACGATGCGCTCCGTTCTCAGCTGCGCTTGCTGACGCCCGCCCAGATTTGCAAGGCAATCGAAACCTTGGGCCTCAAGCAGCAAGAACTGGCCGAACGGCTCGGCGTGGCCCCGGAGACGATTGCAGCCTGGATGAATGGAGCGTTGATCCAGTCGCGGGCGATGGACAACCTGCTCCGCGTCTATTTCGCCGTGCCTGAAGTTCGGGCGGTGCTTCGCGGGGCGGAACAAAGTCCGGATTTGGGCATAGCGGTCGATTCGAGTCAGCCGGTCGGCACGGGAAGGTAATTCTCGTTTTGACGCAATTGGCACGAGGCGCTTCACTCGCTATGCCGAGCAAACCTGCTTCGCTGCCACCTCCATCGGCAGCACGCCTATGCGGCAAACTCCGCGCTACAAATACAAGGACATCCAGCTGCCGCAGCTGCGCAGCTTCTGCCTGGCCGCGACCGAGGGCAATTTCACCGCCGCCGCCGCGGTGCTGGGCTTGTCGGTCTCCGCCGTCTGGCAGCAGGTGCGGGCGCTGGAGCGCGA
>JAGVLI010000348.1 GCA_020054355.1 Planctomycetales bacterium
GCCTACCCGGTCTGCCCGGCGGGTCGGCGGCGGGACGGGACGGGGCGCCATGCCCAATTCCAGCCGCTTAATGGAGGCTTCCACGTCAGGCTGCTCTTCCTGGACGAGCGCAAGTTGCCCTTTGAGGTCCGCTTCCTGCCTGGCGAATTCCTTCAGGAGAGCATGGTAGGCGCCTGAAATTGCGCTCTGGGCGGGGCTCTCGCCCGAACGTGTTTCCGTCCAGGCCCGGAAAGCCTCCTCCAGAGTCTCGCCGTCTGGGCTGCGCACCAATTTTGAATCCCGTCGCCACGCATCATAGCGAACGAGAAAGTCGCTGCCGCAAGAATTGAGGGCCGTTCGGGCGTCCTTCTCGGACTCACGGGCAGCACTCGCGTCGCTCTCCGCCTGCTGGCGTGATGCTTCAGCTTTCGCGTGGGCGGCTTCGGCTGCAATGACCGCCGCCTCCCGTTTTTGCAGCGCAGCAATCGCGCTTTTCCGTTTGCCCAAGGCGCTCTTGATCGCCGACTCGGCGGAGTTAACGACCGCGCCATCTGTTGCCAGAAGCGAATCGAACTGGAGATGCTGCCGATGCAGGACCGTGAGCCCGGCCGGCTCTGCCGCGACTTCGGCCAGACGCACGGCGTCGGCAAGCTTCACCTTCACCTTGGTCGCCTCGGCCGACGATGTCTCGTTTCGTTGGTTCGCCTGCTCGTAATTGGCTTGAGCCCTGGATTCGTCCTGTGTCGCGGCCTCCAGTGCCTTGGCAAGCTGATTGGCCGCCATCTCGGCCTGCTGCAGATCCTGCGCCGTCTTCATCTCTGGGCTTTCGCGAAGGGTGCGTTCTGTCGCCTCGGCCCCGGCCAGCGCCGTTTCCAGTTGCCCGAATTGCTCCTCCAACTGATCCAACGCCTCTTCTTCGGCCGTCATCCGCGCTTCGGCATCCCGCACGTCGCGCTGCGCCCCCTCATAAGCCGCATGGTGGCTGCGCACCGCGGCAGCGCGCCGCCGCACCACGATCCGGATATACCCGGTGTATTCATCGAGAAATGCCTTCACCCCTTCGCGGGCGGATTTGAACTCCGCCAGGGTTTCGCGATCGGTCTGGAGGCTGCGGAATGATTCTGCCACCTCGTCGATGATCGAGGCTGACAGTGTCGGCAGCGCATCGCTCAGTGCAGCGGAAAGCTCCTCCTCCTCAAGCTTTCGGGAAAGCTGCGGTCGGCGCAGCCGGAGCAGCAGTTCAATCAACGGGCCGTAACGCGGTCCCAGCCCGAACAATGCCTGGTCCACCGCCCGTTTGTATTCCTCCGTCTTGGTATAGCTCTGGCCGTGGGTGCCAAGGGCGCTGATCAGCCGATCACGGCTAAGCGGAGTGCGGGAGTTTTGCAGGAAGAGGTCGCGACCGACCCGCTGCGGCGTGACAAAGAACCAACGGCTGTGCAGCCCAGTGTGGCCGGATACCGCCTTCATTCCGCACCCCAACGTCAGATAATGGCAGGTTCCCGCCTCATCCCGCCGGGCGAATTCGATCCAGGAGTAACCGGTGCGCTCGGCGTGCTTCCCCATCAGCAGGTTCCATTCGATCCGCTTTGCCGAATCTCCATCCGGCTCTACCCGGGCGGGCGACACTTCGCCGTCCAAGAGAAAAGGAAGCTGCATGGCCAACACCCGCGACTTGCCACTGCCGTTGTTGCCACGCAGCAACAAACGGCCGTCCTCGTAATGAAACTCCTCGTAGTCGTATTTGTAGAGATTCAATACACCACTGCGCAGCGGCTGCCAGCGGTCGGACCGTTTCGGCTCGGGCAGGATTAACTCGGTGGTGCGCTTCATGACGCGATCAGTCGGGCAGGAGTCTCTTGGGCAGTCCGGACCGCGAACCGTCCGATGGCCGGGCGTGGCGTCAGAAGATCGCCATTCCGGGTCACGAGATCGAGGCCCGCCAGCAGCGTTACCACCCGTTCAGTCAGCCAGTTTGCCGCGCCCTTCTCGTTGACCTCACGCCGCCAGTGATGGCGATGCTCTTCAATCAGCTGACTGGTTCGCTCACACATCATGTCCATGCTCACCGCGGAGCCGTCCCCGTCACGCAGACGGTCAGCCAGCCATGCCGCCAGCAGGAGCGTCAAATGGCCCTCGGTGCCCTCATCCGGCAGCCCGAAATCCGTGCAATCGCCCTCGAGATCGGTCAACGCAAGACCTTCGGCCCGGACCTCGGGGTGCAAACCGGTCGCCTCGGCCAATTCGGTCAGCAGCGACCCGCGCTGGCGGTCAAGATACTCCCGCTGCTCTCCGTCGAGCGAGTCGTAATAGAGCACCGGGTCATCGAGCAGACGCCGCACGAGAAAAGTGCGCAACGCCCGATTCCGGGCGTCGGGCGTGTCCGGACGCAGGCTCGCGGCGAGTGCTTCCAGTAGGGCGGGAAAATCAGCGCCCTCCTGCAAGGACGGGCTGCGCTGCGCCGCCAACAATAACGTCAGCACCGGACGGCTCACATAATAGAGCACATCGGTTTGCCGGTCCTGCATCAGCCGTTCCTCATCGCCCTGCACACGTCTGAGCACACCTGACTCTACGAGCCAGCGCAGCACATGCACGAGATCGCGACGACCGGACTGCTGATCAAGCGTCCAGTGAATGCCTGCGGCACCGAGGACAGCGTCCGATGCAAGCCCCAGGGTGATGGCTTCAGAAAGGCGGGCCAACGTGACATGGCGGTCGCCGCGCTCCAGCGCGGCCAAAGCGAGGCAAAGCAGGACATACCGGGTGCGGGTGAAGAGTTCCTCACTTCGCTGATCGACTGCGCCACGGGTGCCATCGGCGTTATCAGGAGGATGCTTGCGCAGGCGCACCGCCTCGGCCGTCGCCACCAAGCTCCAGTCTGCATGGTGAGCGAACCAATCCGTCAACCAGGACCGGTGCTTTCGCACCAATGCGAAAGCCACTGCCGTCAATCCGTCCGGGACCAGCAATGGATGTTGTAGCAGCGCCCGCAACGCAGTCCGGCGCTCCTCGGCGACAACCGGTTCCGCTTCCTCCCGGAGCCGCGCGAGCCTGGCCCGCTTGGCGGCACGGCGCGACAACGGTGCCGTTGTGGCCGGGTTTCGTAAATGTGCGTTGGATACCATTACAGATTGGAATTGATGGTGATCCAATGATCCCGGCCGCGGAAATTGCCGTGTGCGGTCGGCAGGGCAATCTGATCGGCTCCGTCGATTGGCTCCAAAATGACGCGCAACGTGCCGTCGCCGGAATCGACTTCGATGCGACCGTGCTTGTCCCGCCGATGGGCCAGAGCATGGCCTAGCAATTCGAGGAAGAGATGGAAGGAACGTTCGTCCAATTCGCCCACCGATCCTAGGCGCCACCGGCCGGCTGAGAGCAGCCACTGTCGCGCTTTTTCGATTTGTGCAGCCTGCTCACGAGCCAGCGCCTTCAACCGGGCTTTCTCTTGCGCCCGATCAATGGTCCGGTTTGCCGGCCCCCGCACACTGTTCCGGCCGGTCTGCCTCAGCCGGGGCGACAGCCAGATTGGAGCACCGGAGAGCCAACTGGTTTGAGCCGTTTCGCCGCGAACGGCGCGTTCGGTCAGTGTCTCCGAATTAATCCGCAGATGGCGGGATGGAGTCAGCGCAAATGCTGTCCGCCAAAGTCGCCGACAATCGGCTTCGGTCGGTGCTTGAGCGAACCAACGGGCCAGAGTGGTAAAGTCGGCAGCCCGGTCCGCCCGGCTGGCCCGGCGGTCGTTGATCTGGCTGACCGCCGTGAGCAGCGCCGGTATGGCCGAGCGAGCGCGGGCACGCAGCAGTTCCGCCTGCGAAGGATTCTCGTCCGCAACGAACCAGCGCCTGAGCCCCAGCCACTTGTCGCGCCAGCGCGCAATCGCCTTCGTCTCGGCATCCGGTTGTGGATCCAGCACGTCAGCCAGTTCCCGCCGCGCTGCGGCCTGGAAGGCCTCTTCGATGCCGACCTCCTGCAACTGGTTCAGGGCATCGGCTATGCGGCTGGTCGCCACCACCAGTTCGCCGATGAATTTCTCCAAGTAGTCGATCAGCCTCCCCTTGTAGGCCATGAACGCCTCCACACTAATGCCATGCAGTTCCACCGTGCTTTGCAGCCCGCGCATGAACGATTGGGCGCGGGTGGTCAGCTCCTCGAAACGCGTCACCAAACTGCTCAGTAAATGATGCAGTTTGCTATCGTCCAGCGGCCGGTCGGCGAGCCGTGGCATGATGGCATCGAGCAACTCGGCGATTTCCCGCAAGGTCGTTGACTGCAATTCGCCCGGGCGATGAAGGTATTCGTCGAAGACACCGAGTGCCCGCTCGGCTGCCTCGCCCGCCGCGCTCAGTTGGTAGAGGCGGCGCCGCTGATAGAACTCCTCAATGGTGGCCGGATCGGCATTATCGGGCGTGTCGTCGAGATTTCCCCAAGAATTCAACTGCTGTAGCGCCTGATCAATTTCACC
>JAGVLI010000548.1 GCA_020054355.1 Planctomycetales bacterium
CGGCGGCCAGGAGGGCGGCGATTTCATGGCGGCGGACTTCGGGACTCAAGGGCGCAACGGGGGCGTGGGGTCGCATGGACACCTCCGTAAGGGAAGCAGCCCACAGCGACCTTCGCCTGGCGACCAGCACGCTGTCTGGCAGGGAATGGGGAAACGAGAATGCTATCTGTTAATTACACGGCGCGGAGGTGAAGTGACGAAATGAAGTTGAACGAATTCCTGCGTGGAACACGGGACCGCTATCGTCAGGCTACAACTGGTCGGCTGCCTGGCGACCCGGGAAGCTATTTGATCTGCAGCTGCTTCGACCTTTCTTGAAGTTTGGCGATTGCTGGGCTGCTCAGCACCCGCGGCGAAACGTTGCCCTTCAACAGCTTCAGCATGCGGTCAACTTCCGCATCTTGTCCGCACTCCAGCGCCCAGAGCAAGTAGTGGTTTTGCATGACCACCGAGTCCGGATGTTGCTTGAGGCAACCACCCCAGACCGATTGGCAATCCCGCCAGACCTCGGGCTGACGAAAATAGACAGCCCGCTCCGCTGCGGTCCAGGTGGAATCGCCGGTCAACTGCAAATGCGCTTGCACAAGAATCTGAGGCAGCTGGCCTTTCCAGTTGCCCGTCGCCAGACACTGCTGCCCGAATGCCAGCGCCTCCTCGCGGCTGCCGTGCCATTGGGGCAGCAAGCAGTAAAGCTTCTTGGCACAAGCGTCGAAATTATCGCCGTCCGCGAGCATCGCTCGCCGGAACCACAGGTCGAACCGTTCTCGGCCCTGGTTTTGGCCTAGTTCGACGGACAGCATCTGCGTGGCGACCAAGGCGTTGTTCGGGTCGAGACGCCAGGCCTCCTCGAGCGCCACCGCCGCCACCGCCAATCGCTGCCGCATGCCCTCCCAGCCGGCAGGCGTCACGTCCTTCGCCCAGCCTCGTCCACGGGCTTCCCAGGCATAGTTGATGTAGAATGCGCCCTTGACGAGCAAATAGAACACTCGGCACTCGGGGTCCTTGTCGAGCTTGCCAGCCATGCGGTCAAACCCGGCCTTGGACTGACCGCAATTCTCGTAAGTGCCGATGATCTCCAGGTAGAGACTGAAGGCATCGTGCTGCGCTGCCGCCCCTCGGATGCGGGCCGCGCCAGGCAACAAGTCGATGGCCCTTTCCGCGCGAGCCAGCGCGTCCTTCTTCGCTTTATCGGAGGGGTTGTGGCTCGGATGGGATGCGTGGCTAGCGACCTTAATGAGCGCGATGGCCCGTCGGGCTACGGGGTATTTGCTGGCAATCATGGCGTCCGCGGCGCGCTCGAAGCGCTGAATGCCGTCGGCAAAGTTCTGCTGGAACGGACCGGGGTGAAACCGCGCGAACAGGTAAAGAATCATGGGATCATCACAACCGGCGTCGATGGCGTTTTTGGCATGCGACCAGAGGGAATCTTCGTAAACGTGTTCGTGAGAGTGGCACCAATGCAGGACGGCATCGTCGAGAGCTGCGCGGGCCTCGGCATCCCACTTGGGGTTTCGCTTGCCGACCTGGTCGTAGGGATCGCGGACGGTCTTCTTCAGGTAGTCGAATTTCGCGTTCCGCTGGCGCTGAAGTTCCGCAGGAGCAGGTTGCGGGACGGCGAGATCGGCTACCTGATGTGCCTGACCGCTGCGTACCGAGGCGTTGGAGGGATTGACCGCCAGTGGGGATGCGGCCGGTTGTTTCCCGATGGCGACGAACCACAGCATCGCACTCAGCAAAGGCACACAACCGCAAGTCAGTAGGACCGCGCCGCCACCTGCGGCAATCCAGAGCCAAGGCGATCCAAATCGCTTGCAGAGCTCGCGGTCAGCAAGGTTGCGAGTCGGCCCGTGCCGCGGGCTACTGTGTGGCGGTCCGGCTTGGAATTGAGCACTCATGGTAGTTGAATTATTTCCCACCGGCTTCCGCATTGCCACGACTGATCGTTGGCGTACCCTGGATCAAACGTCTGCCAAGGACCGGCAATGACACTTGTAGCGATGACCACGCCACCGACGGCTGGCCTCCGTCAAGACCTGGGAAGACCTCCGGGCGGTTGCCACTTACCTCAGGCCGTCGATCATCACCACGATGCCGTCCCCGTCCAGAATGCTGTTAACTCGTTCGCCGACTCTCGCGCGAGACTCTGAGAGTTTTCCCGCGAGAGTTCGCAGACCGACTGTAACACCTGGGTGTTGCAGTCGGACCCCGGCTGCTCTCTTGCGAACCGGAGAGTTTTCGGCCTGGGGCTGGCTCGACGCAAATCCCTATGGGGCCTATGGAAATGCGAAAACGCCGGGGGCAGGGCCTCCCGGCGTTTTGAGTTAACCCCTGGGTATCGGGGGTTCGCAGAATGAAAAATCGCTCCCCGACTAGGACTCGAACCTAGAACCTAGCGGTTAACAGCCGCTCGCTCTACCATTGAGCTATCGGGGAATCAGGCCCGCGGCAGTCACCGCTCGCCTGGGTGGTGAAATTTTTATAAAGCGCAGGCCGTACTTCCGCAAGAGGAGTCCGCGCCGTTCTGGGAAAGTTCAGACCGGTGCGGGGCATGTCGCCTGACTTTTCAGTCTTTCCAGTGCGGTGGACGCTTCTCCAGGAATGCGCGTATGCCTTCCTGGGCAGCCGCCATCAGGGCGTTGGCGGTCATGATCGGTTGGGCTTGGTCGTAGGCGGCCGGGCAGGGAAGCGGGAGTTGCTGGTAAAACGCTTTCTTCCCCAGTGCCGTGATGGCTCCGCTGGCCGTGGCGATCTGTTCCGCCATCTGCCTGGCTTCACTCGCCAAGCGTTCAGAGGGGACTACCCGGTTTACCAGGCCAGCGCGTTCCGCGTCGGCGGCGCTCATTGGCGTGCCGGTCAGCAGCATTTCCATTGCTTTCTTCGGCGTCACTGCCCGGGCCAGCGCCACTCCCGGCGTTGTGCAGAACAGGCCGATCTTCACCCCTGGCGTGGCGAAACTGGCTTCCGTGGCCGCAACCACCAGATCGCACGTGGCCGCCAGCTGGCAACCCGCCGCGGTTGCCAGTCCCTGGACCTGGGCGATCACCGGCTGCGGCAAGGCGCGGATCGCCAGCATCACCTCGGTACACAGCGCGAAAAGGGATGTTGCATCGGCCTCGCTGCAATCGGCGAGTTCGCGCAGGTCGTGGCCCGAACTGAACACCTTGCCTTCGGCGCGCAGGATCACCGCGCGGACCTCTTTGCGCCCGGCGAGCTGTTGCAAATGTTCGCGCAACTCGGTCAGCAATGCTCGCGACAGGGCATTGCGCTTTTCCGGATGGTTCAGCGTCAGGGTGGCGATCCGCCCCGCGATTTCGAGCAGTACCAGCGGTTGGTCCATGGTCCGTATCCCTTGAGGAAAGCGGATAGTATTGTATCCTAGCCAGCGAGTAGAATGCGCGCTGTTCCTCGGAATGAATCTCGACCTCGAACCCCGGACTTCCTCATGCGACGGATCGCCATCATCAATCAGAAGGGCGGCGTCGGCAAGACCACCACGGCCGTGAACCTGGCGGCTGCCCTGGCCCGGCTCGGTCAGCGGGTCTTGATCCTCGACCTCGATCCGCAGGCCCATGCCACCACGCATCTGGGCATCCCGGCCGACGGGCAGACCCCCTCGATGTACGACGTGCTGGTGGCCAATCGGCCGATTGCCGAGGTCCGCCGGCAAGTATGCGAGAACCTGTGGATCGCCGGGGCGGACATCAACCTGGCGGCTGCCGAGGTCGAACTGGCCGGCGTCGTCGGGCGAGAGGTCATTCTCCGTGACCTGCTCGGGCCGGAAGACGGCGAGTTCGATTTCCTGCTCATGGATTGCGGGCCGTCGCTCGGCGTGCTGACGTTAAATGCCCTGTCGGCGGCTAGCGAGGTGTTCATTCCGCTGCAGCCGCACTTCCTGGCGCTGCACGGCCTGGGCAAGCTGCTGGAGACCACGGCGCTGGTGGCCCGACGCATCAATCCGGGACTGCGCGTCAGCGGCATCGTCATCTGCATGCTGGAAGCCAATCTGCGTCTCTGTCAGGAAGTCATTCGCGATTTGCAGGACTATCTCGACAAGGCCCGCAATGGAGCCACGCCCTGGAGCGGGGCGAAAATTTTCGAGAGCAAGATTCGGCGCAACATCAAGCTGGCGGAATGCCCCAGCCACGGGAAACCGATTTTCGACTATGCGCCGTCGTGCCACGGCGCGGAGGACTACACCGACCTGGCGCGGGAAGTCGTCGGCGAGCCAGCCACGGTGATCGCGGCGCGGGTGCGGATTGAAGGCACGCCGACGGAAGAAATCCGGCGGCCAGCGGCCGTCAACGAACCGGCGGAAGCGCGCTGAGGAACCGGCCCGCGCGAAACGATGAATCAATAGGCTCCGCAAGTGGCGAAGCGAAACATGACGATCAAGATCAGCATTGCCAGTCCGCAGGAAATCGTGCCCATCGACCGCGGCCTGCTGCGCGAGACCGCGCGCACCGTGCTCGAGGCGGAAGATATCGAAGACGCGGTCATCAGCCTGGCTTTCGTCGATAATCCGACCATCCATCAGCTCAATCAACGCTATCTCCAGCACGACGAGCCGACCGACGTGCTCAGCTTTCCGCTCAGCGAACCGGGTGAGAAGCGCTTGCAAGGGGAGCTAGTCATCGGCGCCGAGGTGGCGAAGGAACAGGCCGAGAGCCGGGGCCATACCGTGAACGCCGAACTGGCCCTCTATGTCATCCACGGGTTGCTGCACCTGTGCGGCTACGACGACAAATCCGAACCGTCGGCCCAGAAGATGCGCCAGCGGGAGAAGTATCACCTCGAAGCGCTGGGGCTGCCAAACATCTCACCCGAAGAATAGCCACTGTGCCTTCGCTGGCAGAGATCGCGAAATAGCTCAGCCAGAAATGAAGAACGGCTGGCGGCGCCGCGAAGCAGCGCCGTCAGCCGTTGGACTTCTCCGTCCGACTCTCAGAACAATTCCTTGACGACCTTCTCGCCCTTATCGACGATCCGGATCGGCCGGGCGTCACGGGTGTAGAGGTTCTTTTCGTAGTTGATGCCCAGCGCCGTGCAGACCGTGGCCATGAAATCGACGGCGCTGACCTTGCCTTCCTCGACCGAGCCGCCCTGCTTGTCCGTGCGGCCGACCGACTGGCCGCCCTTGAC
>JAGVLI010000700.1 GCA_020054355.1 Planctomycetales bacterium
GTGAAGTTGTCATGCAGCTGCTGTAGGGAATCGCGCAGCTGCTGGCCCGTAACTGTACAAAGTTCCCAGGAATGGATAGGGCCGAGCCTGGGAACGAGGTCAACGAGGTCAACGCGCCGTAGTGACGCGGCTCGGAGGAAACGATGGACACCCTGTCGCCCGATGACGCCCGCCGAGTCGGCCAGGTCGTCGAGTTGCTCCGCCAGAGTCGCAGCCTGCTGTTCATCACCGGGGCCGGTCTGTCGGCGGACTCCGGACTGCCCACCTATCGGGGCGTCGGGGGGCTGTACGAGAACGAGGACCCCGAGGAAAATGTGCCAATCGAGGAGCTGTTGTCCGCAGGGATGATCCGTGCCCGTCCGAAGTTGACGTGGAAATATCTGCTCCAGATCGAGCGGGCGGGCCGGAACGCCCGGCCCAATCGGGGCCACGAAGTCATCGCCCAGATGGAGGCCCGCTTCGAGCGCGTCTGGGTGCTGACGCAGAACGTGGATGGACTTCATCGGCAGGCGGGGTCGCGCAACGTCATCGACATCCACGGCGACCTGCGCCGCATCCGCTGCATGCATTGTCCCTATCAGCAGCCGGCCACGGACTATGACGGCTTCGCGCTTCCGCCCCGGTGCCCGGACTGCCGGGGCATCCTCCGTCCGGACGTCGTCCTGTTCGGGGAACGGCTCCCGGCGGAGCAGCTAGCCACTTATCAGACCGAGACCGCGCGTGGGTTCGACCTGGTGCTGTCGGTCGGCACGACCAGCGTCTTCCCGTACATCTCGGCTCCAGTCCTGGACGCTTACCACTTCCGCAAGCCGAGCGTGGAAATCAATCCAGGGGAGACGGACGTGACAGAGTTCGTCACGGTCAAGCTCCCGCTGCGAGCGGCCGCGGCACTGGAAGCCATCTGGATGGGCTACAGCGGCAAGCAAGCGCCGATAGCGGAGCAATGAGAGCGGAGGCGTTCCGGATCGTGGATGCTCGATTGCCGTTTGCGATGTTGTCGGTCACCAGTGCTGCTGTGCCGACTAGACCTCGGCTGGAATGGCTTCCAGTTGATCTTCGCGCACTTCGATAAAGATTGGCTTCGGTTTACGGCCGACCCGAACCCGGTAGATGGACGCTCCTCCTGGACCCAGCGGTCCGCGCACTTCCACAATTCGCCCGCGAAGCCCCGTCGAGCGCAGAATCAGGACGCGGTCGCCCAACTTGAGCCGCGCGGCCGTCTTTTCCTTCGCCATGACCCATCCTCCACTATGGAATCCAGGGGGCTCGTCGGAGCATCCTGTGCAATTGATTATACATGATGCGATCGAGCGAAGTTGCCAGGCCGTCGCAAGAATTCCGCCAAGCTCGCAGCAGCGGCAAGCTCAAGGGCATGCCAGCGGGAATGTTGCCGTGATGAGCGGCAATGTTGCGCCAGCGGTTCAATTCCGCAAGGTCATTCAAACGGGCTTGGTTCGCGGAGTCGGCAGCCACCAGATCGAGGTTAAGGCCGAAGCGCTCGAAATCCGCTTTCAGGTTCTGGAGATTCGGGTTGCCGTGATCGAGCTTTCGGTGCGCGGTGAACTGGGTCTGCACCAAAACCTGAAGCGTCGCGCGAACTCGGCTGACGACGACTTGAGCGCACTCCGTGTAAAGATCGCGGCAAAATCCCTGAAAGTGTGCGCTCAATAACAGCACGAACCCACGCAGGTTCTCTTCGCTCAATCGGGGGTTGGGAGGAGCCAGGGCGAGGGTCGCGGCACATTGGGCATCGACTTCGGTCAGACGGGAAGACCGATCATTCCGCCATTGGAGCAAGGAAGCGGAGGGCATGAGTAAAACACCGGAAACGCATCTGCTCGGTCCCAAGTGCGGCCAGGGACCGAGAACGCCGAGAAGACTATGTTACGGCCGCCTCAGATTCCTCGGACAGCAAAATCCGGCAGCTTGCACCCCGCCGCAAATCCCCGCCCCCGCCGAGCGAAGTAACAGAGTGGCCGACGTGCGCGCCGCGCTGTCGGCCGCCGTGCGGGCTTGCGGATAGTCCGGGAGAGCAAGTTGTTTCCCGCTGCCCGCCGCATAAGATAACTGTCCCTTGGAAATTGCTTCTTCATACACCACCATATCTCCGTCACAAGGGGTTCGTGATGTCCGCTTCCCGACCGTGGTTCAGTCGTTGCCGTCTGACCGGGCTGGCAGCGCTCGCCGTACTGACGAGCGCCCTGGTCTTCCAGCAGCCCGCCCCCGCCCAGAGCCTGTCCAAGCTCGACAGCGCCATCCAGGAAATGCCGGCGGATACCGCCTTCTTCGCCTCCATGCTGCGCAACGGCGAGCAGTTCAAGGTCATCGCCGGCAGCAAGGCCTGGGCCAAGTTGACCTCCTTGCCCTTCGTGCAGGAAATGTGGAAGGGCGGCAACCAGCAGGGCGGTTTCGGCGAGCAGTTCGCGCAGTGGTACAAGATTGCCGAGAACAAGCAACTCTTCGACCTGCTGCTCGACATGGTTTCGCAGGAAATCTTCGTGTCCGGCGGCAACAGCTGGGGCGACTTCGTCGGGCTGATCTCGGAGACCTACGCGGCCGTCAATCTCGAATCGTCGCTGGGCGGGTTGACCAACCCCGGCGAGGACCCCCAGGAACGCATCGCCCACGCCCTGCTGAAATCCTTCGAGAAGAACGGCAACCGCCTGCAAGCGCCGGAGCTGCTCATCGGCTTCAAGATCGGCGACGCCGCCGCGGCCAAGGCCCAGCTGACCCGCCTGGAAACCCTGTTGCAGCAGGCGGCGAAGCAGACGCCCGAATTGAAGGGGCGAATCAAGCGCGAGGCGGTCGCCGGCGGCGATTTCCTGACCCTGACGCTCGACGGCAAGATGGTGCCCTGGGAGACGATCGCCCCGTTCAACGCGCTCGAGAAGCCGGAGCAGTACAAGGCGGTCTTCCAGAAGCTCAAGGACTTGCAGCTGACCGTCAGCCTCGGCGTGCGCGGCAAGTACGTGCTGGTGTCGGTCGGTCCGTCGAACGCCCACCTGGCCAAGCTGGGCCAGGGCAAGAAGCTGATTGACGTGCCCGAACTCAAGCCGCTCGAAAAATACGCCGGCGAGAAGCTGACTTCCATCGGCTACAGCAGCAAGGCCATGAACAGCCGGCTGGCGTCGAACGCGACCGGGCTGGACTCCTACATCGAAATGGGCCTCAAGCTGCTGGGCAAGGTCGAGCTGAAGCCGGAGCAGCGGGCGCGGATCAAGAAGGACCTGACCGCACTCTCGCAGGAGGTCAAGGCGACGCTGCCCGTGCCGGGGGCGGCACTCGAATTCAGCTTCATGACCGCCAAGGGCTACGAAGGCTATGGCTACGACTGGACCGAGCACAAGACCCGCGACGGCAGCAAGCCGTTGACCATCCTGAACCACGTCGGCGGCAGTCCGCTGGTGGTGGCCGCCGGCCGTAACAAGACCGACCCCAATGCCTGGCCGCAATTCGTCCGCTGGGCCAAGCTGGGGCACGGCTACTTCGAGGAATTCGGACTACCGCAGCTGCCGGCCGAGTCCAAGCAGCAGTACCAGCAGTTCCTCAAGGCCGCCAAGCCGCTGCTGGCCCGCTTCGACGACGCCACCAGCAAGCTCTTGCTGCCGGCGCTGGCGGACGGCCAGGTCGCCTTCGTCATCGACGCCAAGTTGAGCAGCAAGCAATGGCACAATAACTTCCCGCCGTCGCCGGTGGCCCTGCCGATCCCGGAGCCGGCCCTGGTCGTGGGCGTCAGCGACGCCGACAAGCTGCAAAAAGCCTTCGGCGAATACCGCACGGTCGTCAACGGCCTGCTGGTGGAGCTGCGCAAGGTCAACGAAAACGTGCCGGAGTTCGCGCTGCCGGCCCCGCAGTCGCGCAAGCTCAAGGGCGGCGGCATGACCTACTTCTACCCGCTGCCGGAAGACCTCGGCCTCGACAAGCGGATCGTGCCCAACGCCAGCGTCTCCGACAAGGCGGCGGTGCTGTCGCTGTCGCACGAGCACAGCGAACGGCTGCTGACCGCGACGCCGCTCAAGCTCGAAGGCGGCTCGCTGGTGGATGCCAAGCGTCCGCTGGCGGCGGCGGTCCACGTCGATTGGGCGGGCACCATCACGTTGATCGGCGGCTGGGTGGAGTACGCCGCCGGCACCTTCAGGGCGGTGAACTTCGAGCAGCAGGTCAGCACGGCCCACGCGCAGAACCCGGCGGAAGACACCCTGAAGCAAGTCCGCACCGTCTTCGAGGTGTTGAAAGCCTTCCGCAGCTATTCGAGCGTGACCTACCAGGAAAAGGGCGTCTGGGTGACGCACCGCGAAACGCTGATCCGCGACGTGCCGTAGCGTCGGCAATTCCGATTCGCGGCGCTTCGTGGAAGCGTTGTGCGGCCAACGCTTCCACGAAGCGTCGCGAATCAACCGCAGTCGGACTCGCCGCAGGCCGAAACCCGGCCCCCGCGACTTTACAAACGTCGAATCGCACACTATATTTCAGCGCGTCCAGCGTGCCAGCCGACGACCATTTTCCAGGCTCGAAATCGCTTCGCGCCGGGGAATTGTGGCTGCGCGGTTCGGTTTGTTCGCCCGGAGAGCCACCCGATGGGGGAACCATCCTCGAAACGGCCGGTCATCGGCGCGGTCGTTTTGACGTTGTTGTGCGTGCTGCTCGCTTTCCAGCTCGGCTTGCTCGACTTCCTGATCGCCCACCGGGTGGTCCAGGGAAAGCTCGGCCAGGGACCTCTGGACGAAGTGCTCGTGACCCGCATGAACCTCCTGTCGTTCGGCCGGCAAGAGTGGAACAACCAGTGGTTGGGGATCGAGATTCGTCAGTATCCCAACGACTTGCAGCTGTATCAGGAGGTCATCCGCGAGGTCCAGCCGGACTTCATCATCGAGACCGGGACCCTGGCCGGGGGCCTGACGCTCTATCTCGCCATGGTCCTGGAAGCCGTCAACCCCAAGGGTAAGATCATCACCGTGGACCTCTTCTCGGATAAGTGGGACGCGACGGTCGCGAAGCTCGATTTGCCGGCGGAGCAGAAGAAGCGTTGGTTCGACCGCATTCAGTTCATCAAGGGCAGCAGCACGGCGCCCGAGACGATTCAGCAGGTTGCCAAGGAAATCACCCCCGGCAGCAAGGTGCTGGTGATCCTGGACTCGCTGCATACCAAGGAGCATGTGCTGGGCGAACTGAAGCTCTATTCGCCCTTGGTCTCGCCCAACAGCTATCTCATCGTCAACGACACGAACCTCGATGGAAACACGTATAATGCACCGGAGGACAAGAATACCCCGGGGGCCGACCAAGCCTATGGCGTGCAGCTGGCACTGAAGGAATGGCTGCCGACCGCGCCCAATTTCTCCGTGGATCCGAAGCCGGCCCGGTTCGTCGTCTCCTGCGCCCACGGCGGTTTCCTCAAGCGGATCAAATGAGTGCGTTCGGCACCGCAGGGTTCAAGGACTGCGAGGCCACTGCCATGACTGAACTGCCTGCGATCGACTCTCCGCCTGCACTGTTGCCGTCCGTGCGCGGCGTCATGGCCTCGCCAACCGCCGCGTTGCCGCCGGCGCCGTAGATCGGAAGAGCACAC
>JAGVLI010000620.1 GCA_020054355.1 Planctomycetales bacterium
AGTACGCTGCGCGACGGACTGCTGCGCACGACAACAACTTCTCCCTCGGTTCTCGCATAAGCCCGCTTACGATGGCCGACCGCACATTCGGCTTTCAGAAAAAGGCGCCCCTACATGCCGCTCCCGGACTGGCGAACGTTGAATCTTCCCGAGGGCAGTCTTCCCGAGCCCGTTCCGGAGCGGACCCGTCTAGTCCTGTGGCTGCCCGGCATTCGGGAGGGCGGATTTCAACCCTGGCAGCGGATCGCCAACGTGGCGCGGGCGCCAGTCGTGACGGAGCACGGCATCTGCGCGACGGCGGCGATGGCCTATCATGCACGACAACGAATCCTGGGCGTGTTCGGGAAGGTGGTGCGGCGGTTCCGCGAGCCGCGCGGCGACGGCGTCTGGATTCTGCCCAACGGCGACTACGCCCAACAGGTCGGGCAGCGGCAGACTGGACTGCTGTTGGCGTGGTCGGTCGACGACGCGGTCCCACTCGACGCGGAGCGCATCCGGTCTGCGTGGCCTCAAGGCCAATCGGTACAACGGCTCGCCCACAACTTGTTCCTGGTTTCCGGGGTGGAACTACAGCCGGCGAAGCCCGAACCCGTGCCCCCACAGCCGCCTGCACCAGTGATCTCACCGCCGCTACCCCAGGGCGCCCCGCACGAGCAAGCCGAGCAATTGCTGGCTGCGGCTCGCCAGGCCGGTGACCGCCGCCGGGAAGCGACCGCGTTGACCGACCTGGGCGCAGCCTGCCTCGCCAAAGGCGAGGCCCCACGTGCGGTCGCTTTGTTCAATGAAGCCTTGCTCATCGCCCGCCAGCTGGCCGACCGCGCCCTGGAATGCGATGTGCTGGGCAACCTGGGGGTGGCCGCCCTGGCCGACGGACAGCTGGCGCAAGCCGTGGAGTTTCTGGACCAGCAACTGGCCCACGCGCAAGCTACCGGGCAACGCTTCGCCGAGAAGATCGCCCTGACTTGCTTGGGGCTGGCACATGCGCGACTCCGCGATCCCGACCGGGCGATCGCCTACTTCGAGCAGGCCCTGGCGCTCGCGCGCGAACTCGGCGACCGGCTGCACGAGGCTAACCTGCTCTGGCACGTCGCCATCCAAGAGGCGGAACGGGGGCAGCCGGACGCTACCATTGCTCGTGGGCAGGCCGCCGTGGACCTGCTGCAGCAGGCGGGCAATCCGCAAGCGGCCTGGTTTGCTGATGTCCTGGAGAAATTCCGCCGGGGCGAATCTGCCGTTTCTACGGAGACTGCCGCAACGCTGCCCGCCAGCATGGCCTTCGGCGGGTCGATTGTCGCCAGCGCGTGGTCAGCTCCACCGCCGGCGCCCGACCAGACGCCGCGCGGTCCCGGCCTTTTGTACCAGGCTTTTTCCGCGACCAAGTCGATGGCCAAGTTCCTGGGGTCCGGGCTACAGACCGTGCCCGCTAACACCCAGCAACAACGATTGCAGACGTGTGCGACCTGCGAGCACCACACCGGTGTACGCTGCAAGCTCTGCGGCTGCTTCACGGCAGCCAAGGCCTGGCTGCCTCACGAGGACTGCCCGATCCGCAAGTGGCCGCGCTAGCCGGACACTCGTCCCGGCCTTCGCTTTCTGCTGGCATAGTCCTCCGGGCGATCCTACAATTCGCCTACTCTGTTTGCGACCGTGCGGATCGCCTCCACCTGATTCAAGGACGCTTCATCATGCGCTCGCTCTCTCGCTCAACCACCCTGGTCCTGGCTTTAGGGCTACTATCGGCGGCCTTGCTGCCGGCCGCCGATGCCCCGCTTTCCAAGGTCGAGATCGCTCAGCGCGGCAAGGCGGCCACGGCCCTGGTGGAGTGCAAGGGCCGCAAGGGCTATGGCTCGGCGTTCTGTATCCAGGGGACGGGCCTGTTCGTCACCAACGAGCACGTCGTCCGCGACGAGTCGCCGGTCACGCTGGTCCTCAACGCCGGCGAGAAGAACCAGAAGGTGCTTTCCGCCCGCGTGCTGCGGCGCGACGCCGAGCGCGACCTAGCTGTGCTGCGCGTCGAGAACGTCAAGGACTTGCCAGTGGTGGTACTGGGCTCGACCGACGGGCTGAAGGAACTGGAGGAAGTCATCGCTTGCGGCTTCCCCTTTGGCACGGCACTCGCCCCGGACAAGCGCGATTACCCGGCCGTCAGCATCAACACCGGCAGCGTCACCGCCTTGCGCAAGAAGGACGGCGAGCTGCACCGCGTGCAACTCGACGCCGTGCTCAACCCCGGCAATTCCGGCGGCCCGGTGCTGGACCGCGGCGGCAAGGTGGTCGGCGTGGTCGTCGCCGGCGTTCAAGGGGCCGGCGTCAATTTCGCCATCCCGGTCAGCTACCTGCGTCGCTTCCTGGAAGCGCCCGAAATCGACTTCCAGGCGCCGGACCTCACCCCCGCCGGCCGGCTGCAACCGGCCGTGTTCCAGGCCAGTGTCTTACCGTTGCTTCCGGACGCCAAGTTGCCCGACCTGGAGCTGATCCTGAACAGCGGCGACGGCGACCGCAAATACCCGATGGAGCGCAAGGACACCGGCTACCGCGTCAGCGCCCCGCCGGCCGTACCGGCGGCGAGCAGCGGTTCCTTGCGCGCCGTC
>JAGVLI010000797.1 GCA_020054355.1 Planctomycetales bacterium
CCTTGCCGTCGGCAATCACCGGGGCCGCGTAGATCCCGTCCGTCAGCGGCACAGCGCCCGCCAGGCCGAGCGGCGTTTTCACGGCCGCTCCGGGAGCATTGCCGGAGCGGAGGGCGTCTCCTTGCAGTTGCGGCCAGTCGTCGGCTCCGCGAGCGGTCGCGACGGACAGGATCAACCCGATCACCACAGCGAAGGATTTCATGGCAGCGTCTCCTGTTGGCCCAAACTCGGAAGCCATGTCGGCAGGGAATGAGCGCATGTTACCGTCATCCGGCGGACAAATCGAGCATTCGCCGTCGAGTTCCTCGGGTGGCCGATGCGCCTTGGTCCACACAACCTTGTGGCGGAGAAGGGCCGTTCCATCAGCGCTGGAGTTGCTTCCTGGCTCCATCCTGGGCTTGCTGGGCGCGCTGGATGTAGCCGGTGTGCGGAGTCAGCTCGTATTCCTTGATGATCGCTTCCAAGGGGAGGTTCGGATCGAGCGAAGCCAGGGTCACCAGGTCGTCATCGTGATACCAGGCCACCTCGACCTTAGCCCCGTACTTCTTTTCAATCTGGCGCATCTTGCCGGTGTGGAAGTCGATTTCAAACACCCGCTTGTCCAGGGGCAGCACCGCGCCGGCCCAGGGGCGGTACTTGCCGGAGGAGGCAAGCCGGTCCCCCGTGACGTCGTAGATGCTCGCCGCCCGCGTCATGGTGGCGCTGACGATGTAACACTGATTCATCCAGGCATGATGCGCCAGCTGCCGCGCTGCCGGGAACGCGCTGGGAAAGAAGATGATCCGTGCGTCCTTCTGCTTCAAGGCGGCCCACTGCGCGTGCCAGTTCACGTCAAAGCAGATCTGTATACCAATCTTTCCGAAATCGGTTTCCAGAACCGGCGGGTCGAGCGGGCCTGGACAGGTTCGCTCTTTCAACTCGTTTTCCGTCGGGCGGATCTTGTGATACTGGCCGAGAATCTCGCCGCGACGGCCGATCAGCACCGCCGAGTTGAAGACGGCTTCGCCCGACCGCGTGCGGATCGGGCAAACCAGGTGCGACCCATGCTCCTTGGCCCACTGGCCCAGCCGGTCGGTCGTTGGTCCCGGCACCGGCTCGGGCTCGCCGCGCGTAAATAGTTCCGGCAGGCAGGCAATGTCTGGGCGGAAGACGGCCGCCTCGTTCAGTCTCCCCAGGGTTGCTTCGAGCATCGCTTTGCCCGGCGGTGCCTGCATGGCGTCCTGCGAGACCGTCACCACGCGAACCAGCGAGTGGCGCGCGAGGTTGGGCCGCTTTTCGTCGGCACCCATCGGTTCAGCGCTGGCGACCGCGGCCAGCCCCAGTCCGAGACTCCCCGCCTCGAAAAAGTCGCGCCGGGTGATGTTCTTGTCCAAGCGGCGTTTCGCCTTCGGGTTCAGCATGTTCGGGTTCTCCTGGGGAAGACGATGGGTTTCGAGGAAGGAAATCCAGGCTACTTCGTTTCTTTCCTCGCGTCTACCTTCTCGTCGAGGCAAAACGTGGGACGGGAACTCAGACCAGCCAGTCAGCCAGCGGACCCGGCACGTCCACGACTTTCACGCTTCCTTCGCGGCATCGGTTCGGCGCAGCGCGGGGCGATTTCCATTTGGTACGTCACTTGCACTTCCTCAATCGAGGAACAGCGGTCATCGCCCACAAGAGGAGCGGCGTCATGGACCAGGCCAAGGCTGTTGACGAGTCGGACTGGTATTCCGTCCACTCGGACGGTCGTCCCGCACAGGAAAAAGTCCCACTCGGCGATGTGATTCAGGCGATCTGGGAGCGCGGCCAGCACCGACCATTTATTCCTGCGCCGCCATCGACCAAACACGTACCGAACAGCGACGCCGCGGCGCAGGACTAATTGGGCATCGTCTCGCCTGTGGAGCAAAGTGCGTTTTGGAGTCGGTCCCGGGCCGCCGCGCCCGCAACCATCCGGACTACAGGGTGGACATGGTGCGCAATCCTCCGAATGCTCCGCAGGCCGGCAGATTTCCCTGCGCGGACCTGCTGACGACGGCCCTCCAACGTGGAGCTTCGCCTGGGACAGCACAAGCCGCTCCGGGCTGTAAACCGCGTCGGCGAAATAAGACCATGGGGCCAGGACCGTGACGAACAGGAAGAAAAAGGCCGGATAAATCTTCAGTCCACCTCATACCACGAAGCGGCGCAGCTGGACCGACTGGCAACGCTGGTATTCGCGGAACAGCAACCCGGACACCAGCAAGCCGCTGAGAACGAAGATCCAATCGACTCCGCCACCCATGGGGACGGCGTGCAGCACCCCGCCCAAGGCCCCGGCGACAGCGCCAGGATGCGGCCCGCAATGAGGTGCGATCAGGCAGGGCGGTCGCGAAGGCGCGCAAGGTATCCAGCTGGAGCAGGCGGCTATAGCCGGGTTTCGCGTCCGGAGCGCGGCCGCCGTCCCGGCTCGGGGGATGCCAGGAAACCGGTTCCAGCCGGGGAGCGCCGGGAGCCAGGAGAGGGCGGCGGAGGAGCCGGCCATGTCGTGCCCTCCTGGACAATCTCTTCCCTTGGCGCGGCCAGGGCCAGGCCGGCGCGATGACCGAGGGGCAGCCACACGGACCGTGACTCAAACATGAGCTGCGACAAATCCCCGCATGCGCCGAGGAACGACATAAACGACCTCGTCGCGCTGGAGGTTAAGCTCGCGGCAGCGGGAGGCGGTGAGTTCGGCCGCGATCTCCAGGTCTTGGTGGAGCGCCTGGAGCTGCACCTTGGCGAGCGGCCCGGCGGCATCGACGTGCAGCACCCGCGCTTGCAAGCTGGCCGGGTCATCCGTTTCCCGCAGCAACTCCAGCTCGTGCGGCCGGACGTAGAGGTGCATCGGCTGGATCTCCTCCGAACTGTATTCCGGGTAGCTCACTTCCAGGCTGCCCATCAGCATGCCATCCACGTTTTCGATGGCGGTGCGAAAAACGCCGTTCTCCACCCGGCCGCGAAAGACATTCACATTTCCCAGAAAATCCATGACGAAGGCATTGGCCGGGTGGTCGAAGACTTGCTGCGGCGTGCCGACTTGCTCGATCTGGCCGCGATTCATCACGACCACCTGGTCGGCGACTTCAAAGGCTTCTTCCTGGTCGTGCGTCACGAAGACACTGGTCGTATGGATCTCGTCGTGCAGCCGGCGCAGCCACTGGCGCAGCTCCTGACGCACCTGGGCGTCCAGGGCGCCGAAGGGTTCGTCCAGCAGCAGGACTTTCGGCTCGGCCGCCAGGGCGCGGGC
>JAGVLI010000262.1 GCA_020054355.1 Planctomycetales bacterium
CCCTTGGCGCCGGCGCGGGTCAGGTCGGCGAGGTCGCCCATGCTCTTGCGGCCGTAGACATTGGCCGGCACCGCCAGGTTTTCCTCGTAGCCGGCGCCGATCAGCACCAGGCACGCCGGTCGGGGCGGCGACAGCCAGGAACTGACCCAGATCAGCAGGCCGATGAAAAACAGCGCCAGCAGGCCAAGCGCGCCGGTCCGGAAGTACCGGGATTTGCGGAAAGGCACGCGCTTGGACCCATCCTGATCGCGCCGCCAGCGCGGTCCGCCGACCACGACTTCTTCTTTCGGCGCCGCTTCCGGCCTCCAGGTGCGCATGATGGGGCGAGAGGGATAGTCGTCGCTGGCCATGCTGGGTGTCGCCTCGGGGAAAATCCGTCGCGGGAAGTACCTGTCAGCAGCTTTAATCTTATTACGCCCGCCCGGAACTTGAAAGAAGTCTCCGTCCGCCCCGACGATCCGAGGCGCTCGAGCCGGCGGCGGGACATTTGCCGAAGCCCCTGATAGAATCGCTGGGATGTCTGGAACCACGGAGTACGCAGTACAAAGTCCAGCGACCTGTTGCTCGTGGGTTAGGATTCCGATCCTGATTGGCAGTGCGGTTTGTCACGATCGGAATCGTAACCCACGGGCAAACGGCCCCCCAGAAAATGCGCCAGTACTCGGTACTTCGCACCGAATACCGCGAGCCGGGCAGGCGGTTTCGCGAACTCGGCATCTCGATACTGCGTACACGGTACTGGGTACCCGATCCGCCCGCGCTTGCCGCAAGTCACCGGGGAATGCTCATCATGTCCGTCGATACCACCACCCAGCCCCTCCGGGTCACCACGCCGATCGGCGCCAATGCGTTTATCCTCGAGGATTTCAGCGGCGTGGAAGCGCTGTCGCAGCCGTTCGTCTGCCAGCTGACCTTGCTGGCGGACCCGGACAAGACCTCCAGCTTCACCTTCGATCAGCTGCTCGGCCAGTCGGTGACGGTCACGATCCAGCCGGTCAACACCAGCGCCACCACCCGCTACTTCACCGGCCTGGTCCACAAGCTGCTCCAGGGGCCGCAGGTCCGCGGCGACGACGACAACGCCAATCCCTGGGTCCGCTACCAGGCCGAGATCGTGCCGCAATGGTATTTCCTGAAGCGCAACCACAACTTGTTGATCTTCCAGCAGATGACCGTGCCCGACATCCTGAAGCAGGTGATGGCTTCCCTGAACTGCGACTGGCAGATTCAGGGCACCTTCGAGCCGCGCGACTACGTCGTGCAGTACCGGGAAACCGATTTCGACTTCTGCAGCCGGCTCATGGAAGAAGAAGGCATCTACTACTATTTCAAGCACACGTCCAGCTCGTGCCAGATGGTGGTCGCCAACACGCCGACCGGGCATCAGGCCATTACCGATACGGTGAACTTCGACGACCGGGCCAGCGGCCAGTACACCGACGACGTGGTGTTCGCCTGGGAGAAGAGCCAGGCAGTGCGCTCCGGCAAATGCACGCTCTGGGACTACACCTTCCAGATGCAGGACAAGAACCTGGAATGCGACAAGTCGGTGACGACCAGCGCCTCGGTCGGCACCATCACCCACCAGCTGGCGGTCGCGTCCAACAGCAACTACGAACTCTACGATTACCCCGGCGGTTACGCGGGCCGCTTCGACGGCGTGCAGCCCGGCGGCGGCGACCAGGCCAGCAACCTGCAAAAGATCTTCACCGACAACACGCGCACCGTCGGCATCCGCATGGACCAGGAAACCATGCCCGCCCTGGCTGGCCACGGCCGAAGCACCATCAAGTGCTTCACCGCCGGCTATAAATTCACGCTGGCCAAGCATTACAACGCCAACGGCGATTTCGTGCTCACCAAGGTCGAGCACGTCGCCTCGCTGCGCAGCACCAGCCGCGCCGGGGTGGCCAGCGCCCTGGGCGGCAAGCTGCAATACGAGAACCGCTTCCAGTGTCTGCCCTTCGCGGTGCCCTTCCGGCCGCTGCAAATCACCCCCAAGGCCCGCTGCTACGGCATGCAGACCGCCAAGGTGGTCGGCCCCTCCGGCCAGGAAATCTTCACCGACAAGTTCAGCCGGGTGAAAGTCCAGTTCAACTGGGACCGCAAGGGCACCAACGACGCCAACAGCTCCTGCTGGATTCGCGTCGGCTCGACCTGGGCCGGCAAACAGTGGGGCGCCATCCACATTCCGCGCATCGGCCAGGAAGTCATCGTCGCCTTCCTGGAAGGCGACCCCGACCAGCCGATCATCGTCGGCAGCGTCTACAACGCCGAGCAGATGCCGCCCTACACCCTGCCCGACAACATGACCCAGAGCGGCATCAAGTCGCACAGCACCACCGAGGGCACCGAGGACACCTTCAACGAGCTGCGCTTCGAGGACAAGAAGGGCAGCGAGATGGTCTATTTCCACGCCGAGAAGGACTTCGTCCACATCGTCGAGAACAACTCGACGATCCAGATCGGCTACCAGAAGCAGGACGGCGACCACCAGAGCGACGACGGCAGCCAGACCATCAAAATTTACAAGGACCGCACCACCACCCTCGACACCGGCAACGAAACCCTGACCATCTCCAAGGGCAACCGCACCGAGACCATCTCCCAGGGCAACGACAGCCTGACCATTTCCCAGGGCAACCGCACCGAGACCATCTCCCAGGGCACCGATTCGCTGACCGTGCAGAGCGACCGCTCGGTCACGGTCAACCAGGGCAACGACTCCTGGACCGTCAGCCAGGGCAACCGCAGCGCCACCGTCTCGCAAGGCAACGACACACTGACCATCTCGCAGGGCAACCTGACGATCAGCGTCAGCGCCGGCAAGGTCGAGATCACCGCCGGCACCTCGATCACCCTGACGGTCGGCAGCAACACCATCAAGATGGATACTTCGAGCATTACCCTCACGGCCGGCCAGAGCAGCCTGTCGCTGCAATCGTCCTCGGCGACGCTCCAGGGCATGTCCACCACGGTCAAGGGCACCTCGTCGGCCGAGCTGTCAGCACCCTCGACCACGGTCAGCGGCACCGGCACCCTGACCGTCAAGGGCGGCATGGTGTCGATCAACTAACAAAGCCCGCTTGCGGCCTAGCCCGCTTGCGGTTTAGCAGGATCCACCCAATGATCGACGCCAAGCTGACCCACGTCACCGCCAGGACCGCCGCGGAGGTCGCCGCCCGCTACGAGCTGGAGGAACCCGCCGAGGCGGTGCTGACCGATAAGCAAACGCCGATTGAATTTCTCAACGCCCTCACCGACAAACAGCTTTTCGTTGACGCCTGTCGCTTTCTCGCCCAGGCGCTGCCCAAGCGGGAAGCCGTCTACTGGGCCTGGCTCTGCGCCGCGAAGTCGCCCAAGGGCAAGAAGCCCGAACTGGCGGATACGGCCCTGATCATTGCCGAGAAGTGGGTGCTGAAGCCGAATCAGGAACTGTGCTACCAGGCCAAGGAAGCCTCCGACGCCGTCGGCCTGAAGGTGCCAGCCGGGTTGGCGGCCCTCGCGGTCTACTTCAGCGGCGAGAGCATGTCGCCGCCCGACCTGGCCGCCGTACCGCCGCCCCCGCATCTGACGGGTGTCACCGCCGCCAACACCGCGATTCTCTCGGTGCTGCTCGACGACCCGAAAAAGACCAACGACAACTATCGCCAGGTCCTGGACACCGGCCTGGCGGTGGCACGGGGCGAGAAACGGTGGAAGGAAGATCCGCCGCCTACGCCGCCACCGCCTGCCCACCGTCCAAAGCGCTGAAAGTCCGCAGGGCGGCCCAGGTTGCCTGCCAATCGGCCTCGCAGCCGTCGGTTTCGTTTCATTTCACTGACACCCCCTCCGCGGCTTTGCAACAAAACTGTAGGGTCCGCTGTGCGGACCACAAGCGCTAGTGATCGGTCCGCACAGCGGACCCTACAGGTA
>JAGVLI010000616.1 GCA_020054355.1 Planctomycetales bacterium
CGCTCTTCCGATCTCAGGTGGCGGCGC
The DNA here is from genome assembly GCA_020054355.1 of Planctomycetales bacterium. Classification (GTDB taxonomy): domain Bacteria; phylum Planctomycetota; class Planctomycetia; order Gemmatales; family Gemmataceae; genus JAGVLI01. The sequence goes on from JAGVLI010000616.1 coordinate 28, forward strand.
TGGCGGTGGTCGCCCACGACGATCCGGCGGTCTTCGCGGCATTGCTTGGCGCTGCACGCCAGCACGCCGGTCACGACCACCTTCTGGTTGGCCTGCACGAAGCCGACCCGCTGCTGGCAGTGTTGCGCCCCATGCGGACGGTGTGGTACACGACCTTGCTGTATCACGTTTGCTGGGCAGATGGCGAAGAGTTGCGCAGTTCGCTCGACGGCCGGCCGCCCTACCTGGAGTTGGGCGCTCTTTGATGGCATCGCAGCGCTGAGTGAATTGCACGCGCTCAAGCAAACCGCCGGAGGTGACTGCCATGCAACTGATTGGCCGGCTGGTCCCGATTGACGAGGTCACTTCCCGGCGGCGCGACGCCATGTTCGCGCTGATGGAACAATACTACGAGAACGTCCGCCGCGCTACTTTCGAGGCGGACCTCGACGAAAAGCAATGGGTGATCGAAGTCATCGATCCGGCCACGGACCTGCTCTGCGGCTTTTCCACGCAGATGCTGCTGGAGGCCGAGGCTGGCGGCCGACCGATCAAGGCGCTGTTTTCCGGAGACACGATTATTGCCCGCGCTCACTGGGGCGACAGCGCCCTGTCCCATGTCTGGGGGCGGCTGGCCCTGTCGCTGATCGACTCGTGGCCGGCGTCCGAGCTGTACTGGTTCCTGATTTCCAAGGGCTACAAGACCTATCGCTTCCTGCCGGTGTTCTTCCACGAATTTTACCCCAGGCACGATCGAGCCACGCCGGCGCGAGTGCGCACGGTGATCGACGCCCTGAGCCTGGCGCGTTATCCGCGAGACTACGATCCGGTGGCGGGCATCATCCGGGGGCATCCACGGAAGGATCGGCTGCGTCCCGAGGTGGCGGACCTGACGGCTGAACGGCTGCGCGACCCGCATGTCGCCTACTTCGTCCAGCGCAATCCTGGCCACCGTGCCGGCGATGAGCTGTGCTGCCTGGCGCCCTTGAGCCGTGCTAACTTCCAGCCGGCGGCGTACCGGGTCATCGGGCAGGAACGGAAGATCGTGGGAGCGCCCGCATGAGCCTGCCGGCAATCCTGAACACGGCCTGGATGTTCAAGTGCGTTCCGGAGGCGGTAGCTTTTCACCGCGCCACGCGCCGGGTTGCCCAGGCGCAAGCGGCTGTTCTGAGAAAGATCGTTGCCGAGAACCAGGACACCGACTTCGGCCGCCGACATGGCTTCGACCGTATTCAGAATGCCGGCGATTTTCAGCAGCGCGTGCCGCCGGCTCGCTACGAGGACTTCGCCGAGCCGATTAAGCGGATCGCCGCCGGTCAGCGCGGTGTCCTCACCCGGCAGCCGGTCGAACTCTTGGAACCCACCAGCGGCACGACGGGCGGCGAGAAACTGATCCCTTATACGGCGGGGCTGCGCCGGCAATTTCAAAGAGCCGTCGCGGCCTGGATGTTCGACCTGCTCTGGCATCGGCCGGCCATTCGCGCCGGCCGGGCTTATTGGTCGATCTCGCCGGCGCTGGGCCGGCCGCGCCGCAGTCCGGGCGGGATTCCGATTGGTTTCGATGACGACGCGGCCTACCTCGGCGCCCTCGAACGCTTCGCCATCGATCGGCTGCTGGTGGTTCCTGGCAGCTTGTCGCGGATTGTGGACCTTGAAACGGTGCGCTATTGCACGTTGGCGTACCTGCTGCGTGCCGAAGATTTGGCACTGATCTCCGTGTGGAACCCAACCTTTCTGACCACATTGCTCGCGCCGCTGGCAAGCTGGCAGGAACGACTCATTCACGATGTACGGCTCGGCACGCTGACTCCGCCGCGACCGACTCAAGAGCGAACACCGAGAGGTCGAGGCGATGCCCGGCGGGCGGGCCGCGTGGCGGAGATTCTGCGTTCATCAGCAGCGCTCCCTGAGAAACTGCGAGCACTCTGGCCCCGTCTCTCACTCATCAGCTGCTGGGGCGATGCCGCCGCGGCGAATTACGTCGGTGAGCTGCGCGCCCTGTTTCCCCGCGTGGAGATTCAGCCGAAAGGATTACTGGCCACGGAAGGCTGCGTGTCCTTTCCGCTGCTCGGCCAGCCGGCGCCGGCCCTGGCGCTGCGGTCGCACTTCTTCGAGTTCGAGCCGCTGACAGGGGCAAGCGGGGAGCGCTGCAAGCTGGCGCACGAACTGGAGGCGGGCGGACGTTACCGTGTGCTGCTGACCACGGCGGGCGGACTGTATCGCTATCAACTGCGGGATGTGGTTGAAGTCGTCGGTTTCTTGCACCAGTGCCCGCTGCTGCGCTTCCTCGGAAAGTCCGACCGGACCAGCGACCTGGTGGGCGAAAAGCTGGCCGAGCCGCACGTCCGCGACGTGCTCCAACGGCTGTTCACGCGCTATCGCCTGACACCTTGTTTTGCCATGCTGGCTCCAGCTGCGACCCGGCCGCCGCATTACTGCCTGTACTTGCAAGGGCCGGACTTGCTCGACGAGCGAGCGCCGCTGGCACTGGAGTTGCAAGCTGGTCTGGAAGAAAACCCGCACTACCGCTACGCGGTCGGCCTGGGCCAGCTGGCTCCCGTGGAGGTGCGTCTGCTCGATCCGCACGGCGAGTCGGGCTGGCTGGTCTACGAGCGGCGCTGCCTGGCTCGCGGGCAGAAAGCCGGCTCGATCAAGCCGGTCGCGCTCGATTCCTGGACTGGCTGGGTGGAAGCATTCGATTCGGTGGCCCCCGCGCTGAGCCAGCGGCAGTAGCCCCAGTGCAGCGCGGCCATTCCCAAGCCATACCCGGTCACGACATCAACCAGATGGTGTTGATGCAGCAGCAGCGTCGAAAGCGCGATCGCCAGCGTCCAGCCCCAGAGCAGCAGTTTTCCAGTCCAGCGCGCTCGCCCGGCGAAAGCGCCCGCGCAAACGACGGCCAGCGCCACGTGCAGCGACGGCGCGAGATTGTAACGCAAGGCGATGCGTCGGGCGAAAGCGACCAGGTTTTCCCAGCGCCCCGGATCATCCGTCGAATCGAACCGCAACTCACCGGGAAAGAGCAAGAACCCGATGCCTGCGATGACCGTGGTCAACATCAGGGTCGCCGCCAGCGCGTGGACGGAGCGCCGGTCGCGCAGGATGAACGGTGTGGCCGCGAACAGCACATAGATCGACAGGTAGCCCAGCACCGCGGCCGGCACGAAGGGGATGGACCGTTCAGCGTCCAGGTGCAAACGCACGCGATAATTGTGCAGCCCGGTCCAGTAGTTCGTGGCGTTGAAAATGATCTGAAACCAGCTGCTGACGCCCAGCGCCAGCAGCGCGGTGTAGCCGAGGTGCCCCCAGCCCGGCCAGGCCAGCAGCGGGGCCGGCTTCATCGATGCACCGAGAGCGGCAGCTCGTGCAGCGATTCGGGCGCAGGTTCGGTGGCCGGCCGAGGCCCCAGCCACAGGCGCCAGTATTGCCGGATGTAACCGAGCCGCTCCTCGTTCGGGGGCGACAGGCTGGGCAGGTAGTACCACGGGGCGTCCGGCCGGCGATGATGATTCAGATCGTACTCCCCGTGCAAAAGCACCCAGGACATCAGCGGATTGTGGCGCAAATTCCAGGCGCCCTCGATCACGTCGCGGCGCGTGAAGGCATGGCCGACGTACTGCCGGGTGGACCAGTTGACGGCGAAACAGGCGTAGAGCACCAGCGAATTCTGCCAGCGCAGCTCGAGAAGCCAGAAAAGGCCGGCGAAGAAGCCGGCAATCAGCAGCACCTCGGCGCGGAGCCGCCACAGGGCGGAGGCATGAATATCACCCAGCAGGTGCCGCGACGACCGCGCCCGCTGAAAAGGCCGTAGCCGCAGGAAGCCCGGCCAGATGGCGGCGATCAGCGCCCCCAGTGGAATGATCGGCCAGAACAGCCCCACCAGGATGGAATACCACTGGGCGAACCGGACCAGCCGGGAGTCGGTCGAGTAGTACAGGTCGAACATCTCGAAGTCGGTGCGGTTGCGCAGGTGGTGGCCCTGGTGCGTCGTATGAATCATCGTGAACGGGACGGGAAAAAGCAGACCAGTCGCCACGCCGAGCAGGTAGTTCCTGGCGGGATTGGTTTGCAAGTTGTGGTGCGTCGCCTCATGCAGGAGGGCGTAATTGGTCAACAGCAAGTAAGAGAAGGCGATGCCAACGGCGCAGACCGCGTACCAACTCTCCACCCAGGAACCTAGCCAGAGCAAGCCAATGGCAGCGGCCAGCACGCCGAGAACCAGGACGAGGTTCAGGCGATCTGGAATCGGCATGTCGGCGGGCGGCGAACTGACCAAGGTATCGTCAACCATCGACCAGTTCCTCCAGGTCTGGGGTCGCTTGCGTGGCAGTGTAACAGGCTTGGCAGCGGTTCACCAGTGGACGACTGGCAGCGCGGTTGGGCAGCTGTCCAGCCTTTTCTGCGAAGTTGGTGCGCGGAAGCCCTTACCCGTTAGCCCGACGCGCCAGCGAGGGATTTGCCGACCCTCGCTGGCGCGTCGGGCTAACGACCGGGTCAAACATTCCGCGCTGCGATTTAGCCGGCATCAGTGCGATTCCGCAAAAAAAGCCCGAATTAGCCGACAGCTATCAGCTATCAGCTATCAGCTATCAGCTAGTCCCGATGCAGTCTACTAGGTCAGGCTGGAAAGCCTGACCTACTTCAAGCATCGATTGCCGGTGTCCCCGGCACGGCCGCGCTCATATAACAGGAACATTCTCCACGGCGACTCCGAAGGACATTTCCCATGAAGATTCACGAATACC
>JAGVLI010000828.1 GCA_020054355.1 Planctomycetales bacterium
CGCCCTCGGCTGCGCCGCTCGCGGGTTTGCGGTACGGGATGCAGTCGAAGACGTTCATCCGGGTGGCAATCACCACGCCCGGCACCTCGCTGCGAATGGCTGTGATGATGTCGCGCGCCAGCCGGGTGCGGTTCTCCAGGCTGCCGCCATAGGGTCCGGGCCGGGTCTTCGCCGCCAGCAGTTCGCTCAGCAGGTAGCGGTGACACTGCTTGATATCGACGAACTGAAAACCGCAGCGATACGCCAGCTTGGCGGCGGCGACGTAGTGCTCGACCAGCCGTTTCAGGTAATCGTCATCGAGCAGCGGGTAAGAGTCGTCGATGGTCTTGCCGGTGGCCTTGTCCGCGACGATGCGCGGGTCGAGAATCGGATCGTGGAAGGCGATCAAGGGCTTCTGATAGCAATAGCGGCCCGAATGCGTCAGTTGTAGCCCCACGGCCAGGTCGTCGTCGCCGCCGACGGCTTCGCGATGCGCCTGCTTGCACTCGCGCAGCATGCGTTCGAGGTCGGGGGCAGTTTCTTCATTAATTAGCAATTGCCGTGGATTGGCCCGGCCTTCGGGGACCACCGCCGTCGCTTCACCCCAGATCAGCTTGGCGCCGCCGGCCCCGAACCGGCGATAGCGACGATAGGTCAGCTCGTCGGGATGGCCGTCGAGCGTACCGTCGCAGCCTTCCATCGGCTGGATGCACAGAGAATTGCCGACGCGCAGCGGCCCCACTTCCACGGCGCGGAACAGCGGCCCGATGTCGTCGCTGAAACGCAGGTCGAGTCCGAGTTGTCGGCTTTCCGCTTCGAGTTCGGCCAGCGAACGGAATTTGAAGTAGCGAGACAAGGCAGTGCCTTCGTTTTAGAGGTTGATTCACAGGAGCGTCGCCGCCGATTGCGGAGAGGCTATCGACTGTTGTAGCAGGCAGCGGAACGGTCGTCACGCCAGCGATTTCCCGATGGCAAACCCCGTTACCGTCCGGTACAGTAAGATTGAGTTTGTCTTCAGCCGACAAGCCGACCTGCCACCCACGACCGCGAACCTCCTCCTCCCACCCACCGAGGTTGGATCATGACTCCTGCCTGGCGCACGCTGGCCATTCTCGTTGTAGCGTTTCTGGCTGCCCCACCGGCGGACGCCAAGCCGGTCCACAAGAAGACGCTGGCCGAATATTTCGGCCCCTTCCTGCCGCGCCATTTGAACGATTGCCGGTGCTGCCACCTGCCGGATGGCGAGAAGAAGGAGGGCGACGAGGAAAAGCCGCACAACCCGTTCGGCCACCGTCTGTACGAAGTCCGCAAGGAGCTGAAGAAGGCCGGCAAGGGCACCGCCATGCCCCAGCGCCTGATCGCCGTCTTCGACGAGGACAGCGACGGCGACGGCGTCAGCAACCTGATCGAACTGTTGGCCGGCTCGAATCCCGGCGAGGCCAAATCGAAGCCGACGGCGGCCGAGATCGCCCGCGCCAACAAGATGCTGGCCGCCTTCAAGACGCGGCCGGTGTATCCGTGGAAGCCGTTCGAGACGGTGCAGAGGCCCGCGATACCACCAGTGAAGAATGCTGGCTGGGTGCGCAACCCCATCGATGCGTTTATCGCCGCCGAGCACGAGCTGCGCGCGTTGCGACCTCGGCCGGAAGCGCCGCGGCATGTCCTGGTGCGGCGCGTCTATCTCGACCTGATCGGCCTGCCGCCGAGGCGCGAGGAACTGCAGGCCGCACTGGAAGACCAGGCCGACGACTGGTACGAGAAGGTGGTGGACCGGCTGCTGGCCAGCCCGCGCCACGGCGAGCGCTGGGGCCGGCACTGGATGGACGTCTGGCGCTACGTCGATTACAGCAACTCCGGCTTGCAGGACGGCTGGACCGGGGTGCCCCACATGTGGCGCTGGCGCGACTGGATCGTGGCGTCGCTCAACGCCGACAAGGGCTACGACCGCATGGTGCAGGAGATGCTCGCCGCCGACGAACTGGCCCCCACGGACTTGGAGGTGCTGCCCGCCACAGCGTACCTGGCCCGCAACAAGGGCAACAACCGCGACGCCTGGCTGCACGATTCGGTCAACCACACCACTCGCGCCTTCCTCGGCGTCACGCTGGAATGCGCCCGCTGCCACGACCACATGTACGATTCGCTGCCCCAGGAAGAATACTATCGGCTGCGCGCCGTCTTCGAGCCGTTCACCGTGCGCATCGACCCGGCCAAAGACCAGCTCGATGCCCGCAAGGACAAGGCGGGCATCACGCGCGTCTACGATTCCAACCCGGGAGCGAAGACCTTTTTCTACATTCGCGGTGTCGAGCAGAATCCGGACAAGGACCGCATCATCACGCCGGGCGTGCCTGCCGTGCTGGGGGCTGAGGGTTTTCACGTCACGCCGGTGACGCTGCCGGCGGCGGCCGTCATGCCGCACCGCCATCCGCAGGTGATCGACCAGCTGCGCAAGGAAAGACGGGAGGAAATTGCCGAGGCCCGCGCCGCGCTCGACAAGGCGAGCGCGGGGCGTAAGCCCCCCGTGGATTCACCCACCAAGGAACAGCAAGCCGCAGCCCAGCTGCGTCTGCAAGCCGCCGAGGCCAAGTCCGCCGCCCTGGAAGCGGTGCTGAAAGTGGAGAGCCTGGAAGACCAGGACGCGGAGAAGAAGGACCGCGTCGCCTGGGAGGAAGCCGCCACCGCCACCGATGCCGCCCAGCGCCAGGCCCTGTTGTTGGAAGCGAAAGCCAAGGTCGCCGCCGCCCGCGCGGAAGTGGCGCGCCTGGAAGCGGACGACGGCGGCAAGCAGAAGCTCGACCAAGCGAAACGGCAACTGGCCGACGCCGAAAAGGCGGCCGCCAAGACCGAGCAAGCCGCCAACCAGGCACCGACCGTCAAATATCAGAAGCGCGGCGGCGGCGGTTACGGACGTACCAGCAGCGGCCGGCGTCTGGCCCTGGCCCGCTGGATCACCAGCCGGCAGAATCCGCTGGCAGCCCGCGTGGCGGTCAATCACATCTGGCTGCGGCACTTCGGCCAGGCATTCGTGCCCAGCGTCTTCGACTTCGGCGCTGCCGGGCAGCCGGCGTCGCATCCTGCTCTCCTGGACTGGCTGGCCGTCGAGTTCATGGAACACGGCTGGAGCATGAAGCACCTGCACCGGCTGATCGTCACTTCCAGCACCTATCGCCTGAGCGCCACCCCGGACCCCGCCAATTTCGACATGGACCCGGACAACCTGTTCCTCTGGCGGATGCCCTCGCGGCGCATGGAAGCCGAGGTCGTCCGCGATTCGATCCTCTACGTCTCCGGCAAGCTCGACACCCGCATGTACGGGCCGGAGATCGACACCAAGCTCGGCCTGGAGGTCGCGCGCCGCAGCCTCTACTTCCGCTACACCGACAGCGACTACCTGAAAGTCATGGAGTTCTTCGACGCCCCCGGCGTGGACGACTGCTACAAGCGTCCCGAAAGCATCGTCCCGCAGCAAGCCCTGACGCTGCTCAACAGCGACCTGGCGCAATTTCAATCCCGGCTGTTGGCCCGCAACCTGATGCAGGCCAACGGCGACGATCTGGCGAAGTACATCCAGGCAGCCTTCGAGCAGGTGCTGTCGCGGCCCGCAACCGCAGCCGAGCTGGATACCTGCCGGCAATTCGTGACCGAGCAAACGAAGTTTCTCGAAGCCAACAAGAGCCGCCTGACTGGCACTGCCGCGACGCCGGCCGACGGCGCGAAAGCCTCGGCCGATCCGGCGCTGCGGGCGCGGGAGAGCTTGTTGCATTTACTGTTAAACCACCACGATTTCGTGACGATTCGGTGACGGGCCGAGCCAGCAGAGAGAGTGAGAACGTGACTCATCAATCCGAGAACAACGACGCTGGCTTCGGTCTTCTGGCCTGCGGTTCATCATCTCGTTGGAGCGTGGATATTGATGAAGCGCTGGGCAGCGACAATGAATGGACTATGCAGTTGGATGGCGGCACCATCTACCTGGTGATTCAACTGGACGACTTGGCAATCATCCCGACTGCACTGGAGTTTCTGCAGGCGAAGAATGCCCAACACCCCTGGGCGGAAAGCACCCATACGCTGACTCTCGGTAAGTTTGGCTCCGGATCGGTGGAGCTTCGTTGGGATGATGAGACGCCTAATCGGTGCTTCCTGGTAATCGGCAGTGGCGGGAATCGGAAGTGCATCTTGTTTCTGATCCTCTGGCCGGAAGACATCGAAATGCTGAAAGAAGCATTTCAGCAAGTGGTTGCTGATCTTCCCGAAGAACTTATGAAACCCAAGGAGTAGCCTCCGGCTGAACGGGGCGCTGATCTGACCGTCTGGTTTCACATGAAGGGTTGTGTCATGGCATCGAACCATTCCACTAAACATACACTCTCCCGTCGTTCCTTCCTCGCCGACACCGGCATGGGTCTGACCGGCCTGGCGCTGGGCAGCCTGCTCCAGCGCGACGGCGTCGCCCGCGCCGCCGAGGTGGATCGCGGCCCGCACTTCCCCGCGAAGGCCAAGACTGTCATCTGGATTTTCCTGTGCGGCGGCGTCAGCCACCTGGAGAGTTTTGATCCCAAGCCGGTGCTGGAAAAGTACAGCGGCAAGAAGGTGTCGCAGACGCCGCACGCGGATGCGCTGTCGCCGGAGAAGAACCCCTTTGCCCTGAAGCTGGAACGCGGCGCGGAGCAATTGCCGTTGCTCGGCATGCAGGCGGGCTTCAAGCGCTACGGCAAGTGCGACATGGAAGTCAGCGACTTCTTCCCGCACATCGGCGGCTGCGCCGACGACATTGCCGTGGTGCGCTCCCTCTGGACCAGTTCGGTGTTTCACAGCGCCCAGTTGCAGTTCCATACCGGCCGGCAGCCGCGCGAAGTCGGTCTGCCGACCATCGGTTCCTGGGTCAGCTACGGGCTGGGCACGCTCAATCAGAACCTGCCGGACTACGTGGTGCTGGGCACGCCGACCGGCAGCTGCTGCGGCAGCGAAGGCGGTTTCGGCGCTGGTTATCTTGGGCCGCGCTACGGCGGCGTCCGCCTGAACGTCGAAAGCAAGAACCCGCTGCCGTTCGTCGCGCCCGCCGATCCCAACCTGCTGCCCGAGGAACGCACTGCTCAACTCGGCGCACTGGGCAAGCTGAACGAACTGGCCGGCGTCGAGTATCCGGACGATCCCGCGCTGCGCGCCCGCATCCAGTCCTACGAGCTGGCGGCGCGGATGCAGACTTCCGTGCCGGAAACCTTGCAACTCGCCAAGGAAAGCGACGAGACGAAGAAGCTCTACGGCATCGACCAGGCGGAAACCAAGTCCTTCGGCACCCTCTGCCTGGCGGCGCGGCGGCTGGCGGAACGGGGCGTCCGCTTCGTGCAGGTGTTTCACGGCACCGGCGACTTCGGCCCCTGGGATTCGCACGAGAAGCTGAAGGAAGGCCACGGCCGGGCGGCGCGGGCCGTGGACAAGCCGATTGCAGGGTTAGTGCAGGATTTGAAGCAGCGCGGCTTGCTGAAGGAAACGCTGGTGGTCTGCGGCACCGAGTTCGGCCGGACGCCGACGACGGGCGGGGCCGGCCGCGAGCATTCCCC
>JAGVLI010000607.1 GCA_020054355.1 Planctomycetales bacterium
GCGGAAGCCAGGGCCGTGCTGCCGTCGGAGTAGAGCATGACGGCGTCGCGGCCGAACTCCCGCGCCTTGGTGACGGCCAGCGCCAGCGCCCGGTCCTTGTGCGAGCCGGTGGGATTGCGCGTCTCGTTCTTGATATAGACCTCGCCCGGGCATTCAATCTCGCTGAATTCGAGCGGCGTCCAGCCTTCGTAGAGAGTAACGAGGTCGGTCTCCGGCTGCACCGGCAGCAAGTCGCGATAGCGCCACAGCGACGGCTCGCCCTCGTCCGGCGACCAAGTCGCATCGGGATAGTGAAATTCGAGCGCGCCGCCGCAGGCCGGGCAGCAGGTGCGAAAGACGTCGGCGGCGACGGGTTGCCGGCAGCGCTGGCAGGAGATGGTGTACATGGTTGACTCGATGCTGTGCCCCGAAGGGGCAGTCGTAATATAGCCCAGGGTTGCCGGTACTCCGGCTACCCTGGGTAGCAGTGTATGGTCCGCCGGCTACCCTGAAAGGGTTGGATAGGCAGTTCGCGGGTTGGCAGGTATCTCAATCCCAAACATACCGCTCGTCGTATTCGATATTGTGCCTGCGCAGGAGATGTCGAAGTTCATCCTGAAAAGACAGCTTCCGATGGTGATCTTCCTGGTCGGCGATATAGCGCTCCACCGTCTCGCTCTGCGATTGACTGACCGAGAACGCTCCGTATCCCGCCTGCCATTGAAACGACGCCAACGCGGCATCCCTGGTCTTGATCCAGATCGCAGAGCCACGTTTCAGCTCCTTGATCCAATCGGCGAGACTGATGGTACGCGCTTGGCGCGCCAGCAAGTGAACGTGGTCTTCCATCCCGCCGACCCGAATCGCCAGGCAGTTCAAGCTCTTTGAGATTCCAGCCAGGTAAGCGTGCATCTCGGCGCGGAGGGCTGGGTCTTGCAGGAATGACCTGCGGTCCTTGGTGGAGAAGACAATGTGAACCAGGACGTTGGCAAGCGATTGGGGCATGACGATTATCCAACCCTTTCAGGGTAGACCCTTGCTCGTGGTCTCCGCACCCAGGGTAGCCGGAGTACCGGCAACCCTGGGCTATGTTACGGCTGCCCCTTCGGGGCAACAGCGGGATCGTCTTCCTTCGGCAGCTTCAGCGTGCGCCGCAGCACCGTGGCCAGCCAGGCCAGTTCGTCGTTTTCCCGGCCGGCCAGCATGCCGAGCTTCGGCCCGAGTTTCGGCAGGATATGCAATTCCAGGATTTGCTGATTGTTCACCGACATGCCGCTCGGGCCGGTGCGAATGTCGTTCAATTCCGTGCGTTTCCAGTGGTGTTCCTTCTTGCCAAAGATGCCGGTTTGCATCACCAGTAGCTCGTCACCCACCACGGCCAGCACGGCGCGGCGCGTGCCCATGTGAATGGCCCCGACCAGCAGCGCCAGGCCAATCAGCCAGAAGACCGAGAGAAACAGCAGGCCGATCCAGACCTCGGACTGGCCGGAAATCATCACACCGAACAGGACGGCGGTGATGATGCCGATGATGATATTCCAGCCCAGCGCTACCGTGAGCAGGCCCTTGCTGCCCGACCAGATGCCGGCCGGCGGCACGGTCAGGGTCACGCCGTCGATGCGCTGGTCCTGGATGATGTCGCTGGTATCGGGCTGCTCGGCGCGTTCGTAAAACGCGCCGGAAACTTCGCCCTGGAGTTTCATCCGCAGCGCGTGCCGCAATTTCACGGCGAGCCAGCGCAGTTCTGCCTCATTGCGGCCGGAGAGCATGCCGAACTTCTTGCCCTTCATCGGCACGATCTGCAGCTCGATCACCGGCTCGTCGTTGACCTCCACGCCGCTGGGGCCGCTGCGAATATCGAGGATTTCTTCCTTTTGCCACTGCGAACGCTTGCCGCCGAAAATGCCGGTTTGCATGGCCAGGAGCCGGTCGCCGACCACGGCCAGCACGGCGCGGCGTCGGCCGATGTTGATCGCGCCCAGCGCCATGCCGATACCCACGGCCCAGAACAGGCCAAAGAACGGGATCGCGATGAGAAGGTCCTTGCCCTTCGGCCCGTCGGCGAAGACGAAAACGCCGGTGATGATGGCCATGAAGCCATTCCAGAAGATGCTGAACATTGCCAGCCCGCTGCTGCCTTCCCAGATGCCCGCCGGCGGCACCTTGAGGGTGACGCCGTCGGCGGCTTCCTCCACTTCGACGTCGCTCTCGTCGGGCTGCTTCAGGTTGACGGGCGGCTCGGCATCCTCCGGCGTCAGAATCTGCTGCACTTCAATGGCCGGCTTTTCCAGTCGGCCTTCCCGCTGTTCGACTTCAACGTTGCAGCGCCGGGCCAACTCCTCGGCCAGGGGCAGCAGCAGCTTCGGCGGAAACCCGGGCGTCAGCAGCAGGGCCTTCTTGTCGGTTGCCGACTCCACCATGATGGCGGCGAGTTCGTGGAGAAAGGCGGGGGCTGCGGAGCCGCGCGGCGTCTGGGCCGCGCCGCCCTGGACCACGAACTTGCGGACGGACTCCAGAGGCAGCTTCCGCGTCCAGGTGACTGGTCCGTAGCGCTCGATGGAAACCAGCTGGTCCCGGCGCAGCTCGACCTCGCTGTTGGCCGCCAGGAGCAGCAGGCCGACACGCGCCAGCTGCAAGCCGCCCCAGATGAAGGGAATGGTAAACGCCAAGAACATGAGGCTGCACGGCTCGAAGCGGGCGAAGTTGACCATCCGCAAGGCCCAGCTCAGCGGGCCGAGCGCGAAGACCAGTCCAAAAAGCAACGGCAGCAGACCAATCAGCCGCCAGTAGCCGATCCGCCGGGCCGGCATGCGGATCCGGGTCACGTCGCCGCGTTCGCTGAACTCGATTTCGGGAGGCAGCAATGAAGACATGATGAAGCACCGCGGGAGAAGTCTCGGGCGGGTTGGGCAGTCCTCTCTACTATAGTAATCTTCGTTGCGGGCCGGCGGTTCTTTGGTGCGGTGGCCGTCCGCACGATCCAATAAGGAAACCGACATGGAGGCAACCGACATGGCCGACTATTGGAGTGTTCTGAAAATATTACATGCCTGGCCGTCGGAACTGCGGCTGGCACTGGCCGAGGCCTTACTGCATTCACTCCATCGTGAACTGCCCTCGAACGGTTCGCGCGGCGTGCCGGTGGAAAAGGTCCTGGGCATGGCAGCCGGCAAAGGGCCTCCGCCGAGTGACGCGACGATCAAACAATGGATCGAGGAGCATCGGCTGGAGAAGTATGGATGTATGCAAGGGCAAGCCCATCATCGTGCAGGTGATGGCTGACCTTGTTTACGGAGGAGTATCCAGACTACGATACATTTGGTCACATCGATGTGTTTTTCAGGAGACCAACATGGCTCTGAATATCATGGCTGAATTGACCGCCGCCGGAAGCACCTTGAGCCGCGATGACTTCTACGACTTGGTAATGGAACAGCGCGCCCTGAGCTTTCCAAACTGGACCGAGGACGAACTGGCCTGCCATCCAGGCGATGCGCTGCGGTTCTGCGAAACGGTCCGACAAAAGGTTGCCGCGCCCGTTCAAGACCACGTCATCATGCACGCCTTGATGAATGCTCGGAAAAGATCGATGCCCAGCGATTCCGTGGCTGCACGCCCATCCACCCAGAAAAAGTCCTTGCAAGAACTGCTCGGTCTGATCAAGACAGATGGTCCCCCCCCGAATGACGAAGAGTGCCGCAGACTTCTGGAGGAGGAGTTACTGAAAAAGTATGGCGGGAGTTAGCCGCGATGCGAGTACTGCTCGATACCAAGGTAGTCCTCGATGTTCTCCTGCAACGGCTACCCTGGTTGACTGATGCCGACGCTATCTGGCAAGCCGGTATGGATGGGCGGCTGGAAGCATGCATCACCGCCTCCTCGCTCACCGATCTGTTTTACATTGCTCGGCGGCTGAAAGACGAGGCGACCGCTCGTCAAGCGATCCGAAGTTGTCTCGACAACCTGACCATTCTCCCCGTGGATAATTCCGTTCTTGAAACAGCGTACCAGCTGCCCATTTCCGACTACGAAGACGCGGTACAACCCGGTTGTGCTGCTGGCAATCGAATGGACGCCCTGGTCACCCGGGATCCGGCCGGTTTCATTGGCTGTACGGTCCTCGTCCTATCCCCTGCACAATTGGCCCAGCAATTGGCCGCCAATCCTCCTACTCCTTGAAGTCCTTGCGCTCCGAGAGCGTGACGACGCGAACTTGTGTTGCGAGCTAAGCCGCCGCCGGTTTGCGAACAACCTTCAATCCTGTCGAATTCCAAATTCGCCGTGTTATATCGCCGCGATTTCGCCGCTCCCCTCCGTGTGGATCGCACACCTTCCAACGGAATGGAGCTAGTCATGAACCGTTTTATCGTTCCAGTTTGCCTGCTCTACCTCGCCTCTCTTTGCGGCAGCGCCGCCGGTGCCGAAGCACTTCAATCCGCCGACAACTCGTCAACCAATTCGGTAATCGTCGAAAGCGCGCCGACCATGCAATCGTCACGTCCGATCCGGGACAAGTGCCGCAAGGCAGCCCGTACCACGCTGGCGGTCGTCACCGCGCCTGTGGTCGTGCCCGTCGCGTTGGGCGCGGTCTGGTGGGTCTACGGCATGCCGCAGTGCGCGGCCAAGGTTCGCTCCGCGTTCACCTGGGACCGGACACCTGCGGCCGAGTGACATCGTTTTCGGTTCTTGTGATGTTCAGCGGTCTCCGGGGTTAGAAACGCTTGACAGCGTTTCTAACCCCGGAGACTTCGTCATGAAGTCTAAGTGTTCCGTGCAAAGCCGACAAGCGGCTCTCGATCGCCGCGCGTTCGTCCAGGGCGCGGCCGTCGCTCTCTCGGCCGCAAGCTATGGTCGGGTGCTGGGCGCGAACGTAAAGATCGGCGTCGGTTTCATCGGTTACGGTCTGATCGGCAAGCGGCACGTCCTCGATTTCAAGGAACAGCCCGATGTGAACATCCTGGCCGTCGCCGATGCTCACCGCGGGCGGGTGGCCGAAGCGCAGGACTTGATTGGCGGCGGCGTCCAGGGCTTTGCGGACTTTCGCAAGCTGCTCGACCTCAAGGACGTGCAAGCCGTCGTCGTTTCCACGCCCGATCACTGGCACGCACTGCAGGCCATGCTGGCCTGCGCCGCCGGCAAGGATGTCTTCGTCGAGAAACCCTTGACCCTCTTTGTGCAAGAGGGCCAGTGGCTGCTCGACGTGGCCCGGAAACATCGGCGCGTCGTGCAAGTCGGCACCCAGCAGCGCTCCGGGCTGCACTACCGCAAGGCCAAGGAATTGATCCAGGCCGGACACATCGGCAAGGTGGTGGCGGTGCGGATGCAGTCGGTGCGTAACATCATGCCGGGCTTCGGTTCCCCCGCCGACCGCGACCCGCCGCCAGAACTCGACTGGGACATGTTCCTCGGTCCCGCCCCGCTGCGAAAGTACAATCCGAATCGCGGCCTCTATCACTTCCGCTGGTTCTGGGACTATTCCGGCGGCCAGATGACCAACCTGGCAGCCCATTCCCTCGACATCGTGGACTGGTTCCTGGGCGGTAAGATGCCATTGACTGTCAGCAGCGTCGGCGGCCGCTTCGCCTTGCAGGACAACGGCGAAACGCCGGACACCCAGGATGCCGTCTTTCAGTTCCCCAACTTCACCGCTAGCTGGTCGCAACGGGAGGCGAGCCGGGGCCAGCCGGGCACGGGCCTGGAATTCCACGGCACCAAGGGCAGCCTGACGATCTCGCGCACCGGCTTCGTCGTCACGCCGGATCGCAAGATACCGCCGGCCAACGCGGTCCCGCAATTCGCTGGAGCGCATCCGGTCGGCGGGCCGCTGCCAGTCAAGGACTTCGATCCGACCCTGCTCTGGACCGAAGGGCTGAAGGACGAAACCGGCGACCCGCGCGACCAATTTCGCCGGCACACCCGCGATTTCCTCGATTGCATTAAATCGCGCAAGACGCCGGTTTCCGACCTCGCCAGCGGCCATCGCGTGGCGACCATGTGCCACCTGGCCAACATCTCCTTGCGCGTCGGCCGCAGCGTCCGCTGGGACGAGAAGCAGGAAACCATCGTCGGCGACGACGAGGCGGCCAAGCTGCTGGTACGACCGTATCGTGCGCCGTGGGATGCGGAACTGAAACAAGTGCTGAAAGGATGAAGCCAATGCTGCTCACCCGCCGCGAAATGCTGGCCGTCAGTGCCGTCGCGCTGCCCGGTTTCGCCGCCGACGCGCCGCGCAAACGTCTCGGCGTGGTCATTCATTCCTACGGCATCCGCAATGCCGCCGACCGCGAAAAAGACGCCGGCGCGCGCTTGA
>JAGVLI010001039.1 GCA_020054355.1 Planctomycetales bacterium
CGCGCTTCTCCGAAGCGTCGCGAACCGTGTTCACCACGCGCCCCTGAGCGGCCACTTCGGACTGTCAACATGCGGAGGTTCGCCGGGCCGTCCATCGAGTAAATCTGGACGCGCTGAAGAGGACGCTTGGGTATTCGCCGACCCGCTTTTTTTTCGGCACCCAACAGCGGGAGAATACCGACCGCGACACGCGGCAGGGGCGGATGGATTTCCGCCTGACGCTGGGGGAAACCAGCGGCGCTTGCACGCTGGGAGGAAGGTGCGCGCGGGGTGGGGAAAATCGCAAAGCCGCGAGCGGCGGAACTCGAAACGTTGACGGCATTGCCGCCGGGGCTGTATCTTCAGAGGCAAGTAGCCGCGCATGGGAAACGAGGAACCGCGATGTCACGTCCATGGGACCTGCCGGAACGCGAGGCGACGCCGGAAGCGGCAATGCTGTCGCGGCGGAAATGGCTGAAACGCATCGGGCTGGCGAGCGCTGCCGTCGCCGGCGCGGGCGGCGTCGCCTGGTGGTGGAAGCAGGCGCCCGATGAAGACGTGCTCTCGGCCGGCCAGGTGCTCAACCAAGGAGTGCTTTATCCAGCCAAGCGCCACGAGAAGTTCGCGGAACTGGACCGAATGGTGACGGACGAAGCCGCCGCCGCCCGCTATTGCAACTTCTACGAGTTCAGCAGCGGCAAGAGCGTCTGGCAAGTGATCGGCCCGTTTCAGCCAGCTCCCTGGAAGCTGGAAGTGAGCGGCCTGGTCGCCAAGCCGCGAACGTTCGACATGGACGACTTGCTGAGAACTTTCAACCTGGAAGAACGGCTTTATCGGCATCGCTGTGTGGAAGCCTGGGCGATGGCGGTGCCCTGGACCGGCTTTCCGCTCGCGGAACTGCTGCGCCGCGTGGAACCGCTGCCGGGCGCCAAGTTCGTCCGCTTCGTCAGCTTCAACAAGCCCGAGGAAGCGCCGCGGCTGCGCAACGTCACTTATCCCTGGCCCTACAACGAAGGCTTGACCCTGGCCGAGGCCACGAATGAACTGACCCTCCTGGCCACCGGCATGTACGGCCATCCGCTGCTGAAGCAGCACGGCGCGCCGATCCGCCTGGTGGCGCCCTGGAAGTACGGCTTCAAGTGCGGTAAGTCGCTGGTCAAGATCGAGCTGACCGACAAGCAGCCGGCCACCTTCTGGAACACGCTGTCGCCGCACGAATACGACTTCCAGGCCAACGTCAACCCGGACGTACCGCATCCGCGCTGGAGTCAGGCCAGGGAACGCATGCTCGGCACCGGCGAAGTCCGGCCGACGCAGCACTTCAACGGCTACGGCGAATGGGTGGGCGGCCTGTATTCCACATGAAGCTCGTGCTGCTTCCCGGCACAATCTACCCGTGGGTCACGATTCCAATCGTGACAACCGAGGATTGTCACGATTGGAATCGTGACCCACGGGCCAGAGGTCGCTCGACTTGACACTAACTCCCGATTCGACCCCCGAAACCGCTCCCCTGGCCCGTGCCATCGGTCCCTGGCAGGCGACCGCGCTGAACGTGACATTGATCGTCGGCGCGGGCGTCTTCGGGGTCATTCCCGCGATGCTGGGTATCCTGCCCGGCCCGTACGCGCTGCTCGGCTGGCTGGCGGCAGGGTTGCTGATCTTCTTCGACGGCCTGATCTGGAGCGAACTGGGCGCGGCGCTGCCCGGCTCCGGCGGTTCGTATCACTTCCTGCTGGAAAGCTATGGCAAGGAACGCTGGGGACGCCTGTTTGCCTTTCTGTTCATCTGGCAATTCATCATCAGCGGACCGCTGGAACTGGCATCCGGTCTGGCGGCAGTCTCGCAGTTTTCCAGGAAGATCGATCCGGCCTTCGAGGAGTTCGACAAGGACCATACTCAGACGTTTACTTGGGAGCTTCAGAAAGGGAAGGAGCTGAAGATTGCCTTTGGCCCATCCCAGCTGATTGGCTTCGGCGTGGGCCTCGCCATCATCGCCCTGCTCTGGCGAAACATCAGCTCGCTCGGCCGCATGACCATCACTTTCTGGCTGGGGGTGCTGGCGACCATAGCCTGGATCTTGATCGAAGGCTGGACACGCTTCGACCCCACGATCGCTTTCGACTTCTCCGGTGCAGCCACCCAACGGCCCGACCTGTTCGCGAACCTGGGGCCGGCGATGGTCTTCGCCATGTACTCGTACCTGGGCTACTACAACGTTTGCTACATCGGCGACGAGGTGCGAGACCCTGGCAAAACCATTCCGCGTTCGATCCTCGCCAGCGTGCTGATCGTGGTGGTGCTGTTCGTCGGCGTGCATCTGGCGATCCTGGGTACGGTGCCTTGGCAGGAAGTAAGCAAGGACGAGCCGAACTTGCCGGCCCTGTTCATGAGCAAGATTCACGCTCCGTGGGCCGGTGTACTGGTGACGGCACTGCTGATCTGGTGTGTGTTCGGTTCGGCCTTCGCGGGCCTGCTGGGCTACTCGCGGATTCCCTACGGGGCGGCCCGGCAGGGGCACTTCTTCTCGGTGTTCGCGGCGGTCCACCCGAAACACCGCATCCCGCATGTCTCGCTGCTGCTGGTCGGCGGGCTGATGCTGTTCTGGAGCTGGTTCGACCTGGGCGTCATCATCAATGCTCTAATCGTCACCCGCATCCTGGAACAGTTCGTGGCACAGGTGCTTGGCGTGATGCTGCTCCGCCGGCACCAGCCCGATTTGGTACGTCCGTATCGCATCTGGCTCTATCCGTTGCCCTGCTTCCTGGCCCTGGCGGGCTGGCTGTACATGTATCTGTCGGCCGATCCGCTGTACATCGTCCTGGGTCTGGTGACGATGGCCAGCGGCATCGTCGCGTTCCTGATCTGGTCGAAGCAAACCGGCGGCTGGCCGTTCGGGGTCGGGGCGAGCGTTGGGGCGTGAGCGCCGTGGTTTGGACGGCAAGGAGGTTGGGCTGCCGACGCTCAGCTATTGGCTGTCTGGGGGTGGCGAATTACCGAGGTGCTTCTTCGCCCAAAATGGCGTAGCAGCCGCCCACCCCAGAACAGACGAGCGAACGGGCGAACCTGGTCGGCGCTGCTCGGTTAGCAGTGTCAACCAATCGGCTATCCTAAGAACCGGATTTCCGTTGACGCCGGAAACTGTGCTGGGCTACAAGGTTTTCGTGAACCGTCCTTTACATGCCCTGGTAGGATAGAGGACATAGTGGAGGCAGGAGACATGAGCGACAGCGTTGCTGTAAAAGAATACATGCATCGATCCCATGACGTGGAGGCGTTCATCGAAGGCATTTTGCTTGAATCCAGAATCGCCGAGCGGGCGCACGAACTCGGTGTGGTCATTCCAAGCGTAGTCGGTTTGTTGGATCTCACCGACTGCGCCTGGCGCGGGCTGCTCAAGATGATCTTCGACGAAGAGATGGCCAAGGACAGCGTAATCGTCGAAAAAGTGTTTCGCGATGCCTTGAGCCGGACCGCCGACACTTTCCAGAGAATTACCAGATACATCGCCGATTTGCACGGCATGGGGTATTCAGTAGAAAATGAGACCGAATTCACTCGCGCTTTGACACGACTCGAAACGATCCGCCAAGAGGTCGCTCGGACGCTGCCAGACCTTTCGCCGCAGATGATTGCGCAAGGACGGCTTGAGCTACAGCAGAACTTGGGGGAGGAATTGGAGTCCTTTCTTGAACGGATCAAGAAAAGTTAAGATTCTGCCAGTCGTCTGTCAGGCCCTGTCTTATTGCGACCTTTCGCGCGAAGGGCTTGTTCGCCTTGTCGCCAAAGTTCTTAATGAACTCCCCTCGGACGCCAATCGCTTTCGCGGAATTCGAGTCACCGGGTTGAAGGAAGCATTCCGCTACCGAGTCGTCATCAAGGATGATGAGCGGACGTTCATGTTTACCTTTGCGGTAAATGACCAGGCAGACCCAGAACGTTATGTTGTTCAGGGCGTAATACCAAATTCTCGGCCGAACCGATGACAAGGCGGCGGGTGACTCGTCCCCCCAGTACTCCGAGCAAGTCGTTCGCACGTCGGGCTGACGCCCGGACGCTCGCCTTCAAGAAGGAGTCAGCAGTGCGGCCAGTTCGCGGACCTTCGCTTCATCCACAACACCCGCACGGCCCCCGACACACGCCGCCCCGCGCACGGCGAACCAGTCGGGCTGGACCGGCTTCAACCTCGCGATCTCGTTGACACCGAGCGAGCCCGCCAGTGCGACCCGCAGGCCGATTTCCTGGCACTGGTATCGTAGTCGGGTAAGCTGCGCGAGCGGCAGCCAGTCGAGCAGCATGCTGCCGTCTTTCTCGAACGTGTCGAGCAGGAACGCTCCCCAGCGATGGGGCCGGCTGGCCTTCAGGACCACTTCCGGCGGCGGCGACTTAGCTCGCTCCCAGTCGGCGTAGGCGACGAGGACGGCGCGGAAGCCGTGCGGCAGATAGCCTTCCTGCGCTACTGCTTCCCAGAGCAGCCGGCCGGGCCAGGGCGACTGCTCGGTTTGATGCCAGCCCGCCAGGCCCCATTTCCAGTAGCTTAGCCCGGCGGGCAGCTTGCCGGTGGTGTCTGGGAAAGCGGGCAATTCGCCCAGGGCCGCGCTGACGGGCTTGCGACCCGCGACGACGCGCACTACGTCAGATCGGAAGAGCA
>JAGVLI010000998.1 GCA_020054355.1 Planctomycetales bacterium
CACGATCCTCAAGGAGCGGTGGGGCTGGGGGACGGAAACCGTCGTCGAATACCCGACGACCACCGTGCCCGCGACTCAGCCGGTCCAGGTCACTCCGCCCACGGCGACACCACCCGTTGTGCCGCCGCCGGGCAGCCGGGACTTGCTCACCATCTTCAAGAACTCCAGGGGCGGATAGCCGGGCAGTCCGGTGGCATCGTCCAGCCAGTCGCCCGGCCGAGCTTGACGACACGCGGGCGCGTTTGGCACCTTAGAGCCTGGGTCGTCTCGTCTTGTCTCACGCACAGGCGGCACTCGCCGCCTGTGCCGTTTCGCGGTGCGCCCCAGCCGAAAGTTCGGCGCGATGCGGACAGCCACATGGACAATGTTCGCGCCGTCAAGCGCGGCAGCGGAATGCTGGACGCCGGCTGGGCAGCGCTGCTGAGCGACCTGAAGGAACGCGGCCTGCTCGACACGACGCTGGTCGTCTGGATCGGGGAATTTGGCCGGACGCCGCGAATTACCGCCCAGGGAGGCCGGGACCACTGGCCGCGGACTTTCAGCGTGGTCCTACTTGCTCGGCCAACCTCTCAGAGTTCCACGATGGTTTTCGGATCGTCCACCAGGTAGCGCGGCCGGCCGGTGAAATCGGGAATTGTGGCCGACGGATCGATGCCGAGGTGGGAATACAGCGTGGCGTGGACGTGGCTGGCCCGATAGGGCACACCCACGACCTTCTCGCCGCGCGAGTCCGTGGCTCCGATGAACTGGCCTGTCTTGAAACCGCCGCCCGACATCAGCACCGAGCCGGTCTGCCAGTGATCGCGTCCCGCCTTGCCGTTGATCTTGGGTGTGCGCCCGAACTCGCTCCAGACCACCAGTGCCACGTCCTTATCCAGGCCGCGTTCGTAGAGGTCGGTAATCAGCGCGTAGACCGCCCGGTCGTATTCGGGCATCAGCCGGCGCATCACCGTGAAGTTGTTCTCGTGCGTGTCCCAGTCGCCCTGCCCTTCCAGGCTGACGACCGAAACGCCGGCTTCCACCAGGCGGCGCGCCTGGAGCCAATTGGTATGCCGGCCGTACTTCGCCCGCACCGGCTCCGGCTCCTTATTCAGATCGAGGGCGTCGCGCACCCTGTTGGTCGTCACCATTTCCAGGGCGCGGGCGTTGAGTGCGTCCAGCCCTGCCATGCCGCCCGTGGCGTCCAGGTCCTGGCGGAGCGTATCGAACGACTTCATCAGCGACTTGCGGTCGGCCAATTGTTCCAGCGGCACGCCGAGCGTCAGGTTCTTCATCAGGTCGCCGTTGGCGATGCAGGCCTCGTTGGCTTTCCCCGCGTAGGAAGCCGGCCCTTTCACCCCGTTGGAAGTCGCGATGTACTGCGGCACGCCGTGGCGGATAGCTCCATGCAACCGGCTGACGACGCTGCCGAACGCGGGCCGCGGTTCATTCTCCTTGCCGCCTGTCAGCAGTTCGTGCGGGTTATGGCCGCCGTGCCCTTCCCAGTTGCGCACCACGGCCAGCTTGTCGGCGATCTTGGCTTGCAACGGCATCAATTCGCAAATATCGAGACCGGGCACGTTGGTTGGGATCGACTTGAATTCTCCGCGAAACTCGGCCGGCGCCTTGGGCTTCATGTCGTACATGTCGAGGTGCGGCATCCCGCCGTAGAGATAGATCATGATGACGGCTTTGGGAGTCGTTTTGGCCTGTCCCCTGGCCTGAAGTCCCAGGAGATCGGTCAAGGTCAGTCCGCCGAGGCCGAGGGCGCCCAACCGGAGAAACTCCCGGCGCGAGAGGTTGTCGCAGAGGGTGGTTTGCTGGTTGCCCTGGATCGTCAACATGGCAGGTTCTCCGAATCAGGCGGGGGCTGGCGTCGTGGCCGGCCTGCGGTGTGGGTCGTAGCGGAGGAAAGCGCGGTCGCTTCATTTGAGAATATATGCCTCGACGAGCGACATCCGCGAGACGAATCGCGTGTGCCACAACGGTTGTATTTGTGGCATTCCGGCCGACTGACTCCGTCCGGCTGCTGCACCTCGATCGGGAGGCCAGATCGGTCGCCGACTTTTCCCAACCGATCGTGCGGTATAATAGCCTCTTGAAGATTCGGCATGGACTGCCGGTGCGGAGCGTCGTCATCCGCTGGCGTCCCAAGGCGGATGGCCCAGAGATGACCGACTTGGTCCGGGGCAACGGGGGAATCGGAGGTAAATCCAGTATGAGTCTCACAACCGCGAAAGTGAAAATCGGCCCGCGGCATCACGGTCGCAAGATGTCCCTCAAGGCATTCGAGTTTGCCCAGGTGGAGGATGGCTGCCTCTCCGAACTCGCACGGGGGTATATTGTCGTGTCCGAAGTCGCCAATTTCCCCCACGCGAGGCGGACCGCGTTCATCCGAACGCGTCTGGGCCACTATCACGTCGAGCATCCCGACGCCCTTTACGAGATCCTGGGCACGATGGAATGCAAGCTGCTCATCCCGGACTGGGAGAGCGAACGCCATCCGGATATCGCGATTTACCTCACGGCGCCGAAGGGACGGCAAGACCGCACCATGTGGCGTGCCTGGATCCCCGACCTCACCATCGAAGTGGTGTCGGACAGCTCGCGCGATCGGGACTATACGGAGAAACGAGATGAATACTGGACGGTCGGCGTCAAGGAATACTGGATCGTGGACGCGAAGCTCGAGCAGGTGCTGATCCTGAAGCGCGGGCGCTCGCGCTGGACGGAAAAGTCGCTCGGTCCCGCGGATGTTTGCACGACCAGGCTGCTGCCGGGATTCAAGCTGCCCTGCCGGGCCGTTTTCGAGGCGGCCGTGGAGCAGAGCGACGAGTGACTGCCGTGGCTCGACGAGGAATTCACGATGCCGCTGCGCGATCACTTCCGTCCGCCGGTCAATCTCCGTCACGCCTGGGACGAGTTGCACGGTCAGTGGCCTGCCATGATGGTGCTGCAACTGGCCCGGTGCTTGCCGCCCGACTACACGACAGCGCTGCGCGTCCACCTCGGCGGAGCGGTGGAGATTGACGTTGCCGCCTGCGAACAGCGGGAATCCCAGCCCGCGGCCGAGTCCTCCCGCGAAAACGGCGAGACCGCGACGGCGACCTGGACCGCCACGCTGCCGACGCTCCGCATCGAGGCCGACCTGCCGGACGTTGATGAATACGAGGTGCGCGTCTACGACGTGTCCCGCGACCGCCGACTGGTCGCGGCGGTCGAACTGGTCAGTCCCTCGAACAAGGACCGTCCGGAGACGCGCCGGGCGTTCGTCGCCAAGTGTGCGGCCCTGCTCCAGCAACGAGTCGCGGTCGCGATCGTGGACGCGGTGACTACCCGCGACTTTCACCTCTACGCGGAACTGCTAACGTTTCTGGGCCGCGCGGATGCCTCGGTAGCCGATCCGCCGTCACCCCTGTACGCGATCGCCTGCCGTGCCACCCTGCCGCGCCAGCGCTGGCTGTTCGAAGCCTGGCGTCACCCCTTGGCCATCGGCCAACCGTTGCCGGCACTCCCGCTCTGGCTGGCCGACGACTTGGCCGTCACACTCGACCTCGAAGCGACCTACGAGGAAAGCTGCCAGGTGTTGCGGATTCCGTAGGCGCGCGATCGCCGTCGGATTCGAGATTCGACTCCCAACCCTCCATCCGACCCTTGAAGCATGGCCATGGCGTACACGAGAGAAGACTATGACCGTCAGCCGAGCGGCAGCGAGGACCACCGGCGCGTCGGCAGACTGTCGCGGCGAACCTTATAATGAGCTGCGTCTCCATTGTTCGTTGCAATTGTTCGTTCCCCCTTAATTCGTCTTTTCGGTTTTCGCTCCGGAAGGACACGGGAAGCTGAACGGACACCGCTGATTCTCGTCGGACTATCCTTCGGGAATGGCAAGCTTCGCCGCAAGTGGTAGAATTGCCTTGCGGACGTCGCTCCTTTTTGTTTCCAGAGAACACAGTCATGCAACCCCGCTATCGGGCCATGATAGGATTGGGATCGATGATCTCCGTTTTCTTTGTCCTTGCAAGGATGGTGGGATTTGATGCAGGCCCCGCTAGGCCGCCGTCGCAGCCACGAATCGCCCAGAAGATGGAGGCCTTCCCAAAATCCCGGCCAGCCGAGATGTTCTTTCCCGATGCAGTGCAAGCGGAACTCAAGTCGGCTGTCGAGGCCATTCTGCCAAAGGAATTGTCGATCCAGCAGACACGACTAGGCTGCAGTCCGTCGGACTGGCATAGCTTCGACGACCAGGCAGGCTTTTGTGTCGAAGCCGCCGGAGACAATCGCTGGCTGCGTGTCTGGTTCCTGCCCGTGGACTGGATCGGCATCCGCAAGGTAGAAAACCTGCGGTGTTCCACTTGCTACTGGGACGGAATCTTGAAGAACGAGCGCTTCACCATCATCACGCATGCCTCGCGTGAGGAATACCATCACCTTTTTGCACGACTGTTGAACGCGAGCACGCCGTCCTTGTGCAACGGCGGGCGCTCGACCGCGGAGCGCATCTTCGGTTATCACTCCGAAAAGACCGATCGCATCGCGGCGGATCTCGTCAATCGCTATTGCCGAACGGGAAAGGAACTCGGTGAGGCAGCCAACTCGCTGATCGTCCTGGGCGTGCCGTCGCGGACCGTGATGCTAAGAGCCCTCCGTGAAGTCCGTCCCGGGGACATCACCCACGGCCTTGACATGGATGGCATCTACCACGTGCTCGGCGACATGGAGGACACCGAGTCGACCGAGGCGCTTTGCGATCAACTTCGCAGGATTCCCAGCAAATTCCTCGCTTACGCCCTAGCCGGCAAATCGCATCCGAAACTAGGGCCTGCTCTGCACAAGGCGCTTCGCCGCGCGACTGGTAATGAGGACATTGCTGCAATTGCGCTTGAGATCGGCTATCAGAAATATCATCCGGCAGGCCCCGATTTGGTGGCCGCCTTTCAGCGCATAACCAATCTCTACTATGCAGGCGACGTGGCGAATGCGCTTGCCGCACTGCGGTATCGTGAGGCGATTCCCCTGATTGACAAGGCTGTCGCGCAATTGTTGCCGAACGAGAACGGATCATTCAGGGACGGCGGTTTGCGGGTGGCGCTCCTGCGATTGACTGGCGATTGGGGCATTCCCAGCGAAAACGCCCGGATGCACATCGTCGGTCCGCGCCAGGCCCGCGTGGGAGAGGCCATTCGCCTTTCCATCTATGTCGAGAACATTGGCAAAGAGCCCATTCGCACCTGGCACCATATCGAGTTCGGATTGCGGGTGAACGGCAAGCCGCTGATCGAACGGGAAGACAGATTCATTCTCGGTGGTGGCCTATCGGCCGAATATCGCCCCGCCAGCGTCATGGTTCTCTCCTATGATCTTGGTCCTCGAATCAACAAACCGGGCAGTTATCAGGTCCGATATGGGAACGGTGAAAATGCTCTTTCGTCGAACGCAATAATGATCGAAGTGATTCCATGACCGGCATGGTGCCGTCGATGAGTGCTTCAGGTGCAAGCTCTCCCGGCGACTGCTTGGTGGACACGAACGTCCTGCTGCGCAGTGTCGACAGGTGGCGAAAGGGGTCGGGAGTCGAGGCTGCCACCGGGCAACTACGCCCCCCGCGCGCTCGGCTGGAAATCTTCCCGCAGCAACGCCACCGCCGCCGGGCTGGCGAAGCAGACCCGGAGAAAGCGGTCCAGGGCGCGTTGCTGAATCTGGGCACCAGTCTCCCAGCGCGAGATCGTTGCCTCGCCTACCCCCAGCAGATTCGCGAACTGCTTCTGGGGCATTTCCCGCTGCTCCCGACCCTGGCGAATCTCCTCCGGCGCTAGCAGCCGGGCTTCGCGCCGGAAGGCGGCGCTGATTTGCCGGTCCGCCTCGTCGTCGAGGCTGATGGCCTGGCAGTTCCCGCATTGTGGCGCCGTCAGGGCGGGAAGTGCCACGCGGTAAGCCCGGCCGTCGTGCTCGATGGTTGCGGCATACGGTACGGCGGCCAGCTGCATCGCTTTCTGGCCGCACTTGCTGCAGCGTTTCGGATAGGTTCGGGTCGTCATTGTCAGGCCCTAAACCTGGGCTGAGCGTTCACGATTTCTGCCCAGGGGTCTTGCGGGTCGTCATCGAACAGGCGCGCCTCGATAAACAGCCCGTTCGGGAACAGACCCGGAACGGGCGCCACGGCTCGATACCAGCTGTGGCGACAATGATAAGGGACGACTTGCCGTACAGCAAGTGCTCCAGGAGATCGCCTCCAGGGCTGCCTGTCCGTAGTTTCGGGCACCCAGAACGAAACCGATATCCGAGCAAAAAAAGACCCTTTGTAGGCAGTGCGCGGCACCTGCCTGCGCGAACCGGCTATCGCAGCTGAACCGCACCGCCTTCGCCCGCAGAGTTTCCCTGAATCGCATAACCTGTTCTTCCCCTCCGCCTTCCTGCCATTCTTCCGCTCGTCCTCTCGGCAGTCCGCGCCCGGGTATGATAGAATGACCGTCCCAGCACCACGTACCCGGAACCCAGACTACTGCCATGCCCGAACGCTCTTTCGTTCATCTGCATTGCCATAGCCATTACAGCTTGCTCGACGGCGCCAACCGCATTCCCGAACTGGTGGGCCGCGTCAAGGAACTGGGCATGAACGCCTGCGCCTTGACCGATCACGGCAACCTCTACGGCGCGGTCGAGTTCTACAGCGAATGCAAGCAGGCGGGCATCAATCCGATCATCGGCTACGAAGCCTATGTCGCTCCCCGGAAACGCGGCGACCGCGAAGCGCGCGGCGGCGAGGAGAAGTACTATCACCTGACGCTGCTGGCCTACAATCGCATCGGCTTCCAGAACCTGGTCAAGATGGGGTCGGCGGCATTTCTCGATGGCTTCTACTATCGACCGCGCATCGACAAGGAACTGCTGGCCGCCCACAAGGAAGGGCTGATCTGCCTGAGCGGTTGCCTGTCCAGCGAGTTCAGCCGGGCCATCCTCAAGGACCAGATGGACGAAGCCAAGAACCTGGCCGGCTGGTTCGCGAAGACTTTCGGCGAGGAGAACTTCTTCATCGAAGTGCAGAACAACGGGCTGGAAATCCAGAAGCACTGCTCGGCCGCCGCGACCGACATTGCCAACAGCCTGGGCCTGCCCATCGTCGCCACCTGCGACGCCCACTACCTGACGCCCGATCATGCCGGCGCGCACGACGTGCTGCTGTGCATCGGCGACGGCAAGCTCCGCAGCGATCCGAAGCGCCGGCAATACGGCAGCAATCAGTTCTACGTGCGCGCGCCCTCCGAGCTGTATCAGCTTTTTCCGAACCGCCCCGACGCGGTCGAGATGAGTCAGAAGATCGCCGACCGCTGCGACATCCAGCTCGATTTCAAGGCCCGGCACTTCCCGGTCTTCGTGCCGCCCGACCAGAAGTCCCCGGAAGACTTCCTCAAGGAACTTTGCGAAAAGGGACTGGAAGTACGCTACCCCAGCACCCGCCAGCGCGTCCCGGCCAAGAGCCGACTCGATCACGAGCTGAACATTATCAACCGGCTCGGCTTTGCCAGCTACTTCCTGATCGTCTGGGACTTCGTGCGCTTCGCCCGCGAGAACCATATCCCGTCCACGGCGCGCGGCTCGGCCTGCGGGGCGCTGGTCAGCTACGTCTTGCAACTCAGCCACGTCGATCCGCTGGAATACGACCTGCTGTTCGAGCGCTTCCTCGATCCCAACCGCAAGGAAGCGCCCGACATCGACATCGACTTTTGCCAGGATCGGCGCGAAAAGGTCATCGCCTACGTGAAGCAGAAATACGGCGAGCAGAGCGTGGCCCAGATCGGCACCTTCGGCACGATGGCGGCCCGCGCCGCCATCAAGGACGTGGGCCGGGTGCTCGACGTGCCGCTCGAGCGCGTCAATCTGCTCACCAAGATGATTCCCCAGGTGCTGAACATTACGCTCGATGAAGCCCTGGAGCAGAATGCCGACCTGAAAAAAGAGTACGACACCGACCCGCAGGTGCGCGAACTGATCGACATCGCCCGCAAGCTGGAAGGCACGAATCGCAACGCGGGCACGCACGCGGCCGGCGTGGTGATTTCCAACGGCCCGCTGACCAACTTCGTGCCCTTACAGCGGCCGAGCCGGGGCGATACTTCCGGCGTCACCACGCAATGGGTGATGGGCGACCTGGAAAAGGTCGGCCTGCTGAAGATGGACTTCCTCGGCCTGCGCACCCTGACGCTGCTCGACAACTGCGTCAAACTCATCAAGAAGACGCGCGACGAGGACATCGACCTGTTCAAGCTGGAAATCGCGGGCGATGCGCCCGAGGTGAAGAAGACTTACGAACTGCTGCAAAGCGGCCGGGCCAAGGGCGTCTTCCAGCTGGAATCCGACGGCATCCGCGAGCTGCTCAAGCGGATGAAGCCCGACAACATCCGCGACCTGATCGCCATCATGGCGCTGTATCGCCCAGGCCCGCTGCAAGGCGGCATGGTCGATGCCTACGTCAACCGCAAGCACGGCCGGGAGAAACCGACGTATCAGCATGAGTTGATGCGGGAAATCCTGGAGGAGACTTACGGTGTAGTTGTCTATCAAGAGCAATGTATGCGCATCCTGAACCGGCTGGGCGGGATCGAGTTAGCCAGCGCCTATGCCTGCGTCAAGGCCATCAGCAAGAAGAAGCAGGACATCATCGACCAGCGCAAGGCGGAATTCCTGAAGGGCGGCGTCGAACGCGGCGTCAGCGAGGGGACGGCCCGCGAAATCTTCGACCTGATCACGTTCTTCGCGGGGTACGGGTTTAATAAATCACACACTGCCGCCTACGCTCAGGTCGGCTATCAGACCGCCTACCTGAAAGCGAACTACACGCCGGAGTTCATGGCAGCGCTGCTCTCCAGCGAAATCGAGGACAGCAACAAGCGCGACATCATGGTCGAGCATATCCGCGACGCCGAGGCGCTCGGCGTCGAAGTGCTGCCGCCGAACATCAATGCCAGCGACGTCGAATTCACCGTGGTGGACGGCAAGATCGTCTTCGGCCTGACCGCCATCAAGGGCGTCGGGCGGGGCGCGGCGGCCGAGATTGTCCGCGCACGCCAGGAAAAAGGGCCGTATCTGGATATTTTCGACCTCTGCGAGCGCGTCGATCTGAAGCTGGTGCCCAAGGCGGCTGTCGAGAAGCTCATCAAGGCGGGCGCCTGCGACGGCTTCAATGCCCGCCGCGCCCAGCTGATGGAAGTGCTGAACGCGGCGCTGCAAGGCGCGGCCGACATGCAGCAGGACCGCCGGCGCGGCCAGGGCAGCCTGTTCGGCGAGGCGGCCGGCAGCAATGGCGACGCCCGACCTGTGCCCATGCTCCCCGACGTTCCCGAATGGTCGAGCGGCGACCGCCTCAAGTACGAAAAGGAAGCGCTCGACTTCTACTTCTCCAGCCATCCGCTGGTGCAGCACGAGGAAGACCTGCTGCTCTCGACGCACAAGGTCGAGCATCTGAAGGACGTGGGCGCGAATCAGGAAGTCTGCCTCGGCGGCATGCTCACCGGCGTGCGCTTCCAGAACACCAAGAAGGCCCGCAACGGCAACAGCCGCTATGTCCGCTGTAAGCTGGAAGACCTGACCGGCGCGGTCGAGTGCGTGATGTGGCCGGACGATTTCGTCCGCTTCAAGGACCATTTCGTCGAGGATCGGGTCTGCTTCGTCAGCGGCGTGGTCGAGCACAATCGCGAGGAACCGGGCTTGGTCCTGACCGGCGTGCTGACCGTGGAGCAAGCAAGGGCGCGGCTGGTCAAGCGCGTCTGGCTGCAACTGGTGCGCGGCGAGCACCGCGAGAACATCATCGACGCCATCTTGCCGTTGCTGCGCAAGGCCAAGGGCGAACGGCCGGTGATCCTCTGCGTCTCCGATGGCGCGGGCCGGCATGCCGCCCTGAAAGTGGATCAGGAATTCTACGTCAACCCGCTGAAGCTGGACCGCCAGGAATTGATGAACCTGCTCGGCCCGAGCCGGGTGAAGTTCTCGAAGTAGCACATAGTAGCCCGCCGCTCCGCGGCGGAACGAGCGGCGCAGCCGCGAGTATCCGGCCAGCGGTAGGCCGCGCAAGGTGACGCTGAATGCCAGCATCGCCGGTTAGAGCCTGCTGGCTCGGAGCGATACGGTCGCCGGCAGTAGGCCGATTCTTTACGCAACTGTGAGCCGCATGCCGCCGGCGCGACACTCGCGGCTGCGCCGCTCGTTCCGCCGCGGAGCGGCGGGCTACTTTTCGGCGACGAAACCATGACTGACCTCACCGACCACGAACGTGCCGTCTACGAATGGCAGATGTGGGTCGCCGATTTCGGCGAGGCCGGCCAGCGCGCC
>JAGVLI010000484.1 GCA_020054355.1 Planctomycetales bacterium
CAGGGTCGTTTCGGAGTCGCGCCTCGCCTTGATCGTGCGCCAGCCGTGCGCCGCGCGCATGATCTTCGTCACGCTGCACGACGCCGAGGGCAAGCCGGCGGGCACCCATCTGCTCTGGAACAAGCGCTGCTCGCTCCTGAAGACCGGGCGCTATCAGCTGCACGGCGTCTTCATTCAACAGCTGTCGGGCGAGGAACTGGAGCGGGTGCTGCGCCAAGGGTTGCTGGAGACGGCGGTCGGCTTCGGTTCCAGCCGGCGACGCTGAAATTCCGAATAAAATCGGCAACTGGTCTTGAACGATCGCGGCGGGATTGGCGATGGTGGACTTAGTAATTGGTAAGCCGCTAAGCGCGAAGCCGCGAGCGGCGGAGGCGCTGGAACAGCGCCCACACAACTTGTTCAGCACGGCTGGTGTCGGCCGTGCGCCGTATCGAAAAGTCCTTCCGCGCCGTCGTTGACGTGGCGAACGACGGAATGTCCGGGTCCGACATCCGCAGCGATGTACACCTTGTTGACCCAGCACCGACCTGTTCCTGGCGGGCGTGTCCGCTCCTCATCCAGCGATGCCCGACCACGGTGCCCGTGACCGCCTGAACTTGCCCCGATTCCCCATTCCCATTCCCGGTGGCTGCAAAATCCTGGCTTCCGTTCGCGACGAACGGCACCGCGCGTGGGTGGAATCACATGGCGCCACGTTCCGCATGAGTCCGAGGAAAAAACTCCTCAGCGGCCTTGCGCCGACTGACGGCTGTGGGACCGCTCCGGGCGGTGGACAGCGCTCACGCTTCTCCGAAGCGTCGCGAACCGTGTTCACCACGCGCCCTTGAGCGGCCGCTTCGGACTGGAAAACGTGCAGAGGTTCGCCGGGCCGTCCATCGAGTAATTCTGGACGCGATTGAAAGGGACGCCAGGGTATTCGCCGACCCGCTTTTTTTTCGGCACCCAACGGTGGGAGAATACCGACCGCGACACGCGGCAGGGGCGGATCGGCTTCCGCCTGACGCTGGGGGAAACCCGCGGCGACTGCACGCTGGGGAGAAAGTGCGCGCTGGGTCGGGAAAAATGCGAAACCGCAAGCGGCTTATTTCTTCAGCAGCGGCAGCAGGTACTGATTGGCGAGCAGGGTCACGAGGGTGGTGAAGAAGACGATCAGGACGATCTGCAGCCACTGGGGGATGGCGGGTGACGAGGTTTCGGCTTCGGTTTCCGGCGCACCGGCGCCGACCTGGAAGAACGGCCGGCTCTCCGGCGTGGGAGTGTCGTCGTCCGCAGGGGTGGACGGCACGGTTTGGCGCGGCTCGCCGTGAGTGCTGGAGTGGCCCCGGATGGTCTCGCGGCTGGCGGTTTCCTTGTCCTTCCCGTTTTGGGGCACGGCCGGCGGCAGGCTGGAGAGCCGGGCCATGCTGGTTTCCGACAGGGCCGGCCCCGGGGCCGGCTGCACGACCAGGTCGCGAAATTCGCGGAGCGTATTGAGCAACTCGAACGGGCCAGCCGTGGCCTGGCTCGCCCTGATCTTGTTCGCGTCGCCCAGCTGGCCTTCCTTGATGAGCCGCCGCAGGGCCTTGGCCTTGCCCTTGGCCGTGCGGATCATGCCCTCGGCGTCGGTGAAGACCAGATACCACATGGTTTCCGAGTCTTCGTCCGAGGCATCGACGTCGGACTTCGAGCCGGCGCGGGTACTCTGGCCGAGCAGGTCCTCGGCGAACTCCCGGCACGATTCCGGCCGATTCTCGGCGTTGGCACTCATGGCGCGGCGAATCGCCCAGTCGGTACGTTCGCTGAGCGTCCGCACCACCTCCCGCGCCGTCGGCAGCTCGTTGCGCAGCTTGCGCAGCATCGACTTGACGGGGTCGGCCTCGTTGAAGGGCACCTTGCCCGTGACCATGTGGTAGAGCGTGGCCCCCAGGGAATAAACGTCGCAACGAACGCTGGCGTTCTTGGCGTTGCGGAACTGCTCGGGGGCCATGTAATCCGGGGTGCCCAGGCCGCGGCCGGTGCGCGTCAGGTCGGCGCCGCTGTCGGCGTCCTTGGCCAGCCCCAGGTCGGTCAGCTTGGCGACGCCGTCCTTGGTGACCAGGATGTTGTCGGGCTTGACGTCGCGGTGGATCAGCCCCTGGCGGTGGGCGCGGTGCAGGCCGTGGCTGATCTGCAGGATGATGTTGATGGCTTCTTCTTCCGAGAGCTTGCCTTCGCGGTCCAGCTTGTCGCCCAGCGATTCGCCCTCGACCAGCTCCATGACCAGGTAGGGCGACTTGCCGGTGCGGCAGAATTCCATGACGCGGACGATGTTCGGATGGTCGAGCTTGCTGGTGATGCGGAATTCCTGCTCGAAGCGTTTGAGCAGCACGGGGTTGCTGGCCACGTCGGCGGGCATGACCTTGACGGCGACGACGTCCTTGCTGTCCCAGCGGGTGGCCTTGTAGACCACGCCCATGCAGCCTTCGCCGATCTTTTCGAGCAGATCGTAGTTGCCGATCGTGTCCAGGCGGGCCGAATTGGGGGATGGCATTCCTGCGTACTCCGACAAGCTAGGGCGCTAGCGATGCACACGAACGGGTCTATGAACCGACCGAGCAGGCGGGCGAGTCCGCGGCGCGGGGGCTGGCGGTGCCAG
>JAGVLI010000074.1 GCA_020054355.1 Planctomycetales bacterium
CCCTCAGCGACTGGTAACGGTCTTCCGCCTTCTTGGCCACCAGCCGCTGAAAGATCGCCTCCAGCTTCTTGGGCGACTCCGGGCGGACGGCGCGCAGCGAGGGAATCGGGGCGTCGCGGTGCGCCATCAGCTTTTCCATCATGGTTTCGCCGGAGTACATGGGCTTGCCGGTGAGCAGGTACCAGAGCGTGCAGCCCAGGCCGTAAATATCGGCGCGCTGGTCCGCGTTCTTGCTGTTGAGCGCCTGCTCCGGGGCCATGTAGTCGGAAGTGCCCAGCACGCTGCCGGCTTGCGTCAGTTCGTCCATCGCATCGGGATGGTCGGCGGTTTCCTCGAACCGGGCCAGGCCCATGTCGAGGATTTTCACGGTGCCGCCGCGATCCAGCAGCAGGTTGCCCGGCTTGATGTCCCGGTGAATGACGCCCGCGCCGTGCGCGTGCTCCAGCCCGCGCGCCGCTTGCAGGATGCAGCCAACTGCTTGCGCCACGCCGAGCGGCCCTTGCTGCTTGACCAGGCGCGACAGGTCGCTGCCGTCCACGAATTCCATGACCAGGAAGTAAGCGCCAATGTCCTGGCCGGCGTCGAAGCTGGCGACGATGTTCGGGTGGACCAGCCGGGCCGCCGCCTGCACCTCGCGCTGGAAGCGCTGGACGGCATGCGGCTTCTTGGTGAACGCCGGCGGCAGCACTTTGATGGCCACGATGCGGTTCATGCGGCGGTCGTGCGCCTTGAAGACCATGCCCATGCCGCCCTGGCCGAGCTTTTCCAGGACGACGTAGGCGCCCGCCAGCACCAGCCCCTTCGATCGGCCGCGCCCGAGCATCGACGCCTGATAGGGCGTCAGCTTCTGTTGCTTCACCAGTTCCTGGGCCAGCGCCCGTGCATCGCCCTGGACATGACGCTGAGCCAGCGCCCGGACTTCATCGGCCGGCAGCAAGCCGCTTTCGCTCAGACCTTTGAGAAACTGCTCGACGGACACCATGTCCGTCGCAGTCGCGGATGGTTGCATAAGGCATCTCGAAAATAGACGGCAAGGTCAGCGAGGCATCGAAGCGCTCGCCGGCCGAGCCGCAAAGGACGAACCCAGTCCACCGCCGTCAGTCGGCCATAGAATGAAGCTCGCCCAAGATAGTAGGTGTCGCTGGGTGCATTTTAGCCATTCTCTTGATGGCGAGCCAATCCGCGTCTGCTCTCGAAGGAAAATTCCTTTCGGGACTGACATGTTTCGGAGTGAAAGATGACGCTCGAAGAACGCCAGGAACGTGGCCGTCAGGTGCTTCAGGACATGCTGGGGCCGGGCCAGGCCGAGCAGACGCGGGCCATCTGGCGAGGCATCTGTCCGGACTTCGAGAACTACGTGGTCGAGTTCCTAGCCGGCGAGATCTGGAGCCGGCCGCAACTCGACCGCCGCGTCAAGTCCTTGACCACCATTGCCGCGCTGGCCGCTCTGGGCCGTCCGCTCGCCCTGGAGTTGAACATTCGGTTTGCGGTGAACAACGGCGCGACCCGCCAGGACATCGTCGAAACCCTGCTGCAAATCGCGCCCTACGCCGGCTTCCCCGCCTGCTGGGAAGGCTTGACCCTGGCGCGAAAGGTGTTTCAAGAAGCGGACGGGCGAGCGTCGGGGCGTTAGCCCGACGTGTGAGCGACTTAAACACACGTCGGGCTGACGCCCCGACGCTCGCCCTCACCCGCCGCTCCGCTGCAAGATGTCCGGCCGGTCGAAATTCGCGCCGTGAATCCGGATGCGCTTCTTGGGCCACTGGCCCGGCGTCGTCAGCATCAGCGGGCCTTTGGGCGTGACGACGAAGGTATCGCAACTGAACGACTCGCCGAGCAGCGCTTGCCAGGTCAGCGCCCACCCGGTCTGGATCGGTTCCTCCATCTGCGCCGTCAGCACCAGATCGACCGGCGACCGGCCGGTAATAAAACCCGCTGGATACTGCCGCCATTCGTGTTCCACGCCATTGATCTGGTAGACGCGCCGGCCTGCTTGCAGCAGCTTGGCGGGCAAGGCATCCGGCCAGCTGGCGGCCACATAGCTGGCCGTGATCTTGCAGGCGGTATCGTGGTCCTTATGCACTTTTTCGTCGGGCGTGCCGAAACAGACGATGCGGCTGGCCGTGACGTACAGCCCGGCCTGCCGGATGGTGGCGGTGAGCGCGCATTGCCGGGTGACGGCGGCATCGGTGTACGCCACCCGATGGTAGCGGCGCAGGCGGTCGTCGGCGGCGACTTCGACCGCCACCAGTTCCGCGCCGTGCTTCAGCACCCGATGGCTGAGATGGCCGGCGATTTCCTGTTCGGTTTGCTTGACCGCCATCGACCGGCAGGTAGCTTCCAGGGCATGGCTGAGCAGCTGGCCGAGCTGCCGATAACCGTTGACCTCGTAGCCGGTGATCGCCCGCCGCAAGCGCCGCAACGGTTCCGCCACCGGCTTGCAATCCGGCAACGGCCGGTCGCAGGCCAGCTTGCGGCCCCGGCACAGGTAGCTGATGAGCTGCTCGCGCCCCAAATGCCAGGCCCACTCCTTGAGCTGAAACCCCAGGCCGTCAAGTTCCTCGTCGAACAGCCGTTGCGAATCGACGTTACTGGCCAGCACGCAGCGCACTTCATTCGCCAGGAACAGCACCGGCTGCTGGTTGGGATCGAGGACGTTGCGCGGCACGGCCCCGCCGGTGAACCAGCAGAAGTTCTCCGGTTCGAGGAGGAACATGCCTTCGCATTCGTGCTCGGCGAGCAAGGCGGCGATTTGCGCTTGCTTGAGGTCGATATCGCCGCGCCGATCCGGCGGCGGCGCCACGGGCGGCGTCGGCCTCGCGGGTGG
>JAGVLI010000240.1 GCA_020054355.1 Planctomycetales bacterium
ACGCTCGCCTGAATTATCTCTCAATGGAGTTCCACCATGTTCCGCATCCGCAGTATCCTGGGTCTGCTGGCCCTGCTGGTCATCACCGCCGCGCTGCGCTCGGCCGACCAGCCGGGCGACTGGATCGTGCTCTTCAACGGCAAGGACGCGACGGGCTGGAAAATCCGTCAGGACAAGATCGCGCTCAAGAAGATCGTGGACGCCGAGGGCAAGGTGATCGTCGGCGCCAAGCAGGTCAAGCTCGACCAGAAGGAAAGCGTGGTCGATGCCAAGAACCAGCCGATCAAGGACGCCAAGGTCGCCGAGATCGACGGCAAGAAGACGGCGGTGGATGTCGACAACAAGCCGATCAAGGATGCCAAGATCGTCAAGACCGGCGGGCGCGACGCGCTGGTCGATGCGGCGGGCAAGGAACTGAAGGACGCGAAGGTCGTCATGGAAACCGTGCCCAACGAGCTGGGCTGGGAAGTCAAGGACGGCGAGTTCGTGTGCCACAAGCCACATGGCGGCAACGACATCTACACCGACAAGACCTTCACCGATTTCGAGCTGCACATCGAGTTCCAGGCCACCAGCAACAGCGGCGTCTACCTGCAAGGCCGCTACGAGATTCAGGTGGACAACTCGTTCGGGGCGAAGCCGAAGGTCATCGAGAAGGATGGTGTGAAGATCGAGACGCTGGATTCACACCAGTGCGGGGCCATCTACGGCCGGATCGCGCCGAGCAAGAACATGGCCAAGCAGCCGAAGGACTGGCAATCCTACGACGTGGTCTTCCGCGGCGCGCGCGGCAAGGACGGCAAGGTCACGGAGAAGGCCCGCGTGACGCTGATCTGGAACGGCGAAAAGGTCATCGACAACGCCGAGATCGACGGCCCGACGGGCGCAGCGCTCGACGGCAAGGTCCTGGAACCGGGACCGCTGCTCCTGCAAGGCGACCACGGCAAGGTGGCCTATCGCAACATCAAGATCAAGCCGATTGCGGGGAAATAGGTGTTCGCGGCGAGCGTCGGGGCGTCAGCCCGACGTGGAACTGGCGCTCGGCGCGGGTCTCCGACCCCGCCGGGCGCGGGAGGCATGGATGAAAACACCGACCGACCAAGCGAGCGTCAAACGCTGTTCTGAGTGCGGCGACCGATTCATCGAGGACCCGCCGAACAGTGGGGTCTTTCGCCACGCAAGCAACGTCTCTTGTCCGTTTCAGCCCAGCGACGACGTGCCTCCCGTAGTCTGTTGCCGGGTGCTCGCAGCCTTCGGCTACCCTGCCGAAGAGTGTGAAGGACTCTTGGCCAAGGGCGGCTGGAACCCGTGTGCCAAGCCGGATGCCAGTAACCTGCAGAAACTTTCGGACCTGATCCTCGAAACCCCTTATGGCATGAGTCTGGATTGGCACGGCTATCCCGAAGAAGGGTTCTTGACACCACTTATTCGGATCGCCGCCGAGTTTGGGGTGCGAATTGAAGTGAAGCATGACGAAGTGGACCTGGATTCGGTAACCTTGTCGGTCGAGTCCGACGGCCATTGGCGCGAAGTTGCGGGAACCATCGGCCCGGCTGAGGAGGTGCTGCCCGCTCTGGCCGAACTGGGTAAGGACGTGGAGGAGGCTTCGGGCGGCCGACTCGTGACTCGCGTGGTTCGCATCTATGAACCTTCGGATACCTGGGGCTATGTAGCGCTTTCGGCGGAACGGTGGCAAGCCGTCAAAGACGCGGCCGGAAAAGCGTTCGCGAGAATATTCATTATTTGAGTTGCCGAGCGCGAAGCACGTCGGGCTGACGCCGCGACGCTCGCCGTTTTCCCTCTGAGGTAATCCGCCATGCCACGGAGCGTTTCTTGCCCGAAATGCCGGGCCGCGATGCAGGTTTCCAGCAATGGGGGCGGCGATTGTGGATGAATCGACTGATGCCTTCGACCGCTCCTACGATGAAGGCTTGCGCCTGTTCGAGGCGCAGCAGTTTGAAGCCGCCGCTGAAGCCTTTTCTCGTGCGGCGGTTCTCCGTCCCGAGGACTTCCGCCCCTGGGAGATGACGGCGTGCTGCCTGGGCGGCTTGGCTCGGTGGGAAGACTGCCTGGCCGCGTTTGAACGGGCGCGGCAACTCGGGCACGAGTGCCACCAGTGCTGGTACAATCGCTCTCGCGCGCTCTGCCGACTCGGGCGGGCAGAAGATGCCTTGGCGGCGCTGGAGCGCTCGCTTGCGCTCGAACCGAACAACCCGGCAGCCTGGTACGACCGAGGGCTGATTCTGGGCATGGCGTACGGGCGCGCCGCCGGGGAGTTAGAGCCGTTCGATGGGCGGCACGAGCAAGCAGTAGCTGCATTTGACCGCGTCCTCGCGCTCGAACCGGACCATCAGGGAGCTTGGTACTGCAAGGCATACACGCTGTACAAGATCAGCCATAGTTGGGCCGCTTCCCAGGCGCTGATCGCTAATGGGGCCGAAGCGAACATAGCCCAGCAGGCGCTGACGTGTGTGGAGCGCGTCCTTGCTCTTCAGCCAGATGAGGACGAGGCGCTCGCGCTCAAGGGGTACATTGAAGCCTGGATTGCCGAAACATCGTGACGCCGGAGTGCCATGCTTTTCCGGCAACTACGTGGGGCAGTCGTCCTGATGAACGACACCGGAAAAGCTTGTGGAACCGTCAGCGACTTGCAAGGCATTCCTCAAGTGGAGCAGTCGTTGCGAGAACTTACGGGGACATCCTGCGAATCTTTGATCGCACGCGAGTTCTGGTTGGATCAGCGGCTCGTGAATCGCGCGTGCTACGTGTTCCTGCGAACTAGTAGTGGCAGCTCGTTGGGTTGGTTCTTCAACGACGACCCAGAAGTGTGGCAGGCTGAACTACTTGAGATTCTCGAATTGCCTCCGATTGAGGCGTTCGCCCTCGACGATGGCAGCGTGTTCCACTACCCGCAAGCTGATCTGGCAGCGCAATTCGAATTGCGGGGAAAGCCCCTGGCCCGTTGGCTTGCCGGGGAGTCAGGACCGTTTGCAAAGGCGCGGCTGGAATTCGCGGATGGTTCCGCAGTGGTCTTCGACTACGATTGCCAAACTGAACGAGATTCCATCCGTTTCGAGCCGGGCAGCCTGGGATAGTCGTGACCGCACGGGCGATGACCGCGAAAGAGAAACGTCGCTACTGAAACTGGAAGGGCCAATGAAAAAGCCAAAACTGCCAAAGACCGACTCCATCCAGAAGCTGGCCGATTTCTGGGACACGCACGACTTGACCGATTTCGAGGATGAACTGGAAGAAGTCGCCGAGCCGGTTTTCGTGCGCGACACGGCGATCAAAGTCCATCTGGAATCGCGCGAGGCGGCAGCAGTCCAGCAGCTGGCTCAAGCGAAGGGTGTTTCGCAGGAGGAGTTGATTCGTGCCTGGGTGCTGCAACAGCTCGCCCGCACGTCGGGCTGACGCCGCGACGCTCGCCGCTTTCCCTCTGAGGTAATCCGCCATGCCACGGAGCGTTTCTTGCCCGAAATGCCGGGCCGCCATGCAGGTTTCCAGCAAGACGCCGGCGGGCAAGCCGATCAAGTGTTCGCGGTGCGGCCACGGGTTTTCCATGCCGGCGGCGGATCGGCAGCCCGTCCCGCAACCAGCTGCGAAGCCGCAAGCGGGAAGGCCAGCGGAAAAACCGCCGAGTCGAGGCTTCGTCAAGCTCAAGCGGGCCTTCTTGCTGTTCACGTTTCTCGGCATGCTGATCGGTTGCGGCGGCGGCGGCTGGTGGGTGTACTCCAGGGTCCAGGCCGATGGCTGGGCCGGGCTGATCGGCCGCAAGGACACGGGCAGCACTCCGACCGCTCCCCTGACGACCGAGGCGAAGGACGATCCGGACGCCGACACCGGCCCCGGCATCAACAAGGGCACCGGCGACGAAGACCCGCTGGCCTACCTGCCGCCGGATACCAATGTGCTCATCGGCTTGCGCGGCTCGACCTGGCTGGAGCATCCCGTACTGAAGCCGCTGCTGGAACACGGCCTGGTCAACCTGGGCCTGGTGTTCCTGCTGGCCGAGTGCAAGAAGCAGACCGGCCTGGAACTCGCGGAATTGGTCGATACCGTGTTCATCGCCATGAAAGCGCCTGCCGGCGACATCACTCGGCCGGAGAGCATCGCTTTCGTGGTGCGGACGAAAGTCGCGTTCGATCAGAAGAAGCTCAACAGCTGGGTGTCGGATGCCAGGCCGAAGCGGCGCAACGGCAAATACTACTTCGAGAAGCACAAGGAAATCGGCCTGGCCAAGACGGTCTACCTGCCGTCGGACCGCACGATCGTGTTTGGCGATTTGCCGGTCGAGAAATGGGGCGACCTGCTGTCGGCCGACGGCAGCAACCCCGCCATCTCTTCCGAGGCCGAGCAGCTGGTCCGCCGGGTCGACCAGGAACCGATCTGGATGGTGCAGCTGCTCGACCCCGCCACGCGCGCCGACCTCAAGGCGGGCAA
>JAGVLI010000755.1 GCA_020054355.1 Planctomycetales bacterium
GCTCTTCCGATCTTGCAGGTAGAACGCTTTCCGCAGTCGGCGCAACCCCCGCTCCCGGTTCTCGTGCTGCGACCGGCTTTCCTCGGCAATCACGATCAAACCGCTCGGCGCGTGCCGGACGCGCACCGCCGAGCTGGTCTTGTTGCGCTTCTGCCCGCCCGGCCCGCTGGCCCGGTAGGTGTCCACGGCACACTGCGCCAGCAGTTGCTTGTCGGTCAGGATGGTCCAATCGGCTCTGGGCATTGCAAATTGCAGATTGCAGATTGCAGATTGGAAATTTGCAATCTGCAATCTGCAATTTGAAATCGATCAGGCTTCCAGCTTCCACGGCGCCCGCATCGGCCGGCTGAGCAGCTTGTTGACCTCTGGGTCGTCGATGGTTTCCTTGACCGGGTCCCACTTGAACTTCTTGCCGGTCTGACAGGCGATGGCGCCGAGGTGGCACACGGTCACGGAGCGGTGGCCGACGTCGGCGGTGCAGACGCAGGGCTTGCGGTTGCGGACGCCGTCCAGGAAGTTCTGCATGTGGTTGCTGGACAGGTAGAGCTTCTTGGCGTCGGCGGCCAGGGGTTCCTCGATCAGCTTCTTGTCGCTGGCCTCGATCTTGCCGCGATTGACGAAGATCCACTTGCCTTCCTCGCCGATGAAGAGCACGCCGTTGTCGTTGCCCTTGGTGTCCGGCGAACCGGGCAGCTGGGCATGGCTGCACAGCAGCTTCGTGCCATTGGCGTAGTCGAACGCGACCTTGAAAGTCGGATGGCAGTTGTAGCTGTTCGGCTCTTTCGAGATCGCGGCGGCTTCCGCCTCGACGGCGACCGGGCCGCTCTCATCCATGCCCAGGCCCCACTGGGCGATGTCGTTATGGTGCGCGCCCCAGTCGGTCAGCTTTCCGCCGGAGTAATCGTACCACCAGCGGAACTCGTAATGGCAGCGGGTGTAGACCTTCTTGTCCTGCACCAATTCCGCGTAATCGACCATCGGCGTCGGGCCGAGCCACAGGTCCCAGTTCAGGCCCTTGGGCACCGGGGCCTTCGGGATCGACGGCGACTGCGGATTGGTGCCGATGCGGGTATGCACTTCCTTGATCTTGCCGATCCGGCCGTTGCGCACCAGCTCGCACGCGAGGCGGAAACGGCTGTCGGAGCGCTGCTGGCTGCCGACCTGGAAGATGCGGCCAGTCTGCTTGGCGACCTTGGCCACGGCCTGGCCTTCGGCGATGGTCAGCGTCAGCGGCTTCTCGCAGTAGACGTCCTTGCCCTTGCGCAGGGCGTCGATGGCCACCAGGGCGTGCCAGTGGTCCGGCGTGGCGATCAGGACAGCGTTGACGTCCTTGCGGTCCAGCAGTTCGCGGAAGTCCTCGTAAGCCTTGACGTCGTTGGCCGGCTTTTTGTACTTCTTGGCGGCCTGCGCGACATCATCGATGGCGCGCTCGCGGTGCCGGGCGTCCACGTCGCAAAGGGCCACGAACTCGACGCCGGCTTGGGAGATGGCGTCGTGCATGATGGCCCGGCCCCGGCTCGACGGGCTGCCGATGCCGATGATGCCCAGGTTGAGCTTCGCGCTCGGGTCGGCGGCCTTTTCTTTGTCCTGTTCCAGGGCCAGGATTTCATGGGCGTACCAGGCCGGCAGCCCGGCGCCGACGGTCAGCGCGGCGAACGAACGCTGCAGAAAGCCACGGCGCGAGAGGTTCCCACGTTGCATGATCGAGTCTCTCCTTGGAGTGAGGCAGGGAGGATGAATGAAGGACTATCATATCAGCGGGGAACGCCTGGCGAGACGGGGAATTGGAAAAAAACGGCGGGCAGCGGTAGAGGTTTGAAGCCAAATCGAGCTGAAGCGGAAACGAACTGCGTTCCCTCGATCCTGCGGTTACACTTGATGCAGCCAGGAGCCAGCGCCAGGGTGGCACATCCCTCGGTACTCCGAGGGCGTGCGCGGGACGTGCCACCCGCTGTGGGTGAAGTCGTTTCGGGGTTCGGCACACCCTCGGAGTACCGAGGGACGTGCCACCCCGCCGGCACGTTCAGCCGTGGCAGCGAAGGCGGGAAAAGTCAGCCCCTGCCGAGGAGAACCCGATGTTCGCCGGACGCCTGCGGATGGGATCGGTACTGGTGCTGTGCCTGCTGCCCGCCTTCCTGCGAGCGGACGAGGCCGAAGACCGAGCGGTGAAGACCATCCAGAGGGTGGGCGGCGACTTCCGCAGGGACGAGGGCCTGCCGGGCAAGCCCGTCGTATCTGTCCAATTCTTCAACAGCAGAGTGACGGATGCCGACCTCAAGGACGTGGCCGGACTCGCACAGCTCCGGGTACTCGGCCTCAATTCCACCAAGGTGACGGATGCCGGCTTTCGGGAACTGGCGTCCCTGACGCAACTCAAGGAACTCTACCTGACTTGGACGAAGATCACGGATGCCAGTTTCCAGCAAATTGCCCACTTCCCGCAACTCCAGCTGTTGAAGCTCGACTCCACGAAGGTGACGGATGCGGGCCTCAAGCACCTGGCTGCGCTCCAGGAACTCAAGGAACTCGACCTCTCCGGCACGCTGGTGACGCGCGAGGCCGTGCAGGAATTGCAACAGGCCCTGCCGCACTGCCACATCAACTGGGAGACTACGTCGATCCGCGAATTGCGCGCGAGATTCACGGACACGCCGCCGGCCGAAGTTAGGTCGGCGGCCCCGCCCCATTCCGCGATCGTGGCGGCCTTGGGGCTGGCCGTCTCCGCAGGGCTGCTCTGGTTGTACCGAAGCAGA
Source organism: Planctomycetales bacterium (assembly GCA_020054355.1). GTDB lineage: Bacteria > Planctomycetota > Planctomycetia > Gemmatales > Gemmataceae > JAGVLI01. Next base: position 2,754 of record JAGVLI010000755.1, read on the forward strand.
ACCCGCAGGGCACTGCAATCCCGTCGAGGACGTTCGGTTCTCCTGGTTCTGCTTCTGGCCCCGGTTGGCGCTTGCGTGTGGGCGATCATGCCCCTGTCGCCACAAGTCACCTTTACTCTCGGCGATTATTGCGAATTGGTGCAGTTTTCCTCGGACGGCAAGACTCTGGTCACGGCGGGGCGGGGGCGCACGGGCATTGGGGATGGCGAGGGGGTTGACCATCGCGGCCCGATTCGTGTCTGGGATGTCGCTACGGGACTCGAGCGGCATGTGCTGGCCACCGAATGGCCGGAAAGCAGGACCATCCGCGTCTCGCCGGAAAGCCAGTTGATCGCGGCGCACCCGGCACACGGCGAGCTGAAACTCTGGAACCTGAACACGGGAGAAGAACAGGCTCCGGTCAACCCGGTCAACCCCAACCGGGTCGCCGGCGTTTGGGACTGCCGCTTCTCCCCGGACGGGCAATTTCTGGCCATCGAGCAGCACCGCGATCGCAAATCGATCATCCGCTGCTGGAGCATCAAGGATCAACAAGACCGAGGGACCATCGAAGGCCCGATGCGGTCGATGGTCTTCGCTCCCGATGGGAAGGCCGTCGCCACGGTTGCCTGGCCTGACTCGGACAAGACGAAGAGAATCATGCTCTGGACACTCAACGGCCCATCTCCCCAGCTGGTGAAGGAGCACCGCATGGCGGTCGATCACGGCGTGGCGGTTTCGCCCACGCTGAAGACCTTCGCCACCGTGGTGTCGCCGACCAAACCGGACGAAGCAGTCCAGATGACCTTGTGGAACTTGGGAACCGGCGACCAATCGTATTCGTTCACTTTCGACATGCAGTACCGTCATGTCTCACTTCGCTTCTTCCAGGACGGCCATGTGCTGGCTGCCTTCTGCTATTCCGGGGAAGGCAGCGTACCGCGCCAGCAGACCAAGCTCTGGGACGTATCGGCCACGCCCACGGAAATCGCCTCGCTTCCAAACCTGGCGGTCCTTTCCCCCGATGCAAAATGGTTCGTGAATTTGGTCGACAAACGGCCCAGGCTCGTGAACGCAGCGACCCTCGGCGAACACGGCATGCTGGCCAACCCACGGGATAAACCAGTATTCGGCCTGAACACCGGCACGGTCACGTTTTCACCGGATTCCAGGTACGTAGTCATCAGCGGCATGCGCCCTTACTGGCCCAAGGGCAAGCCCCAACGGCGGTCGGCGCTTGATCCTGATCCCAGGGAACCCATCGTGAGGATTTGGGACGTTGAAGCGGTTCGGGAAGTCCTTGCCCTGGAACAGTGTAACGAGATTCGGTTCTCGCCGGATGGCAAGATGGCCGCCACCTTGCACGAGGACAACACGGTCAAGCTCTGGAAGCTGCCCGTGACCCAGTCCATCGGCAAATTGGTCGGCGCAACCCTGCTCGTCTGGCTGTTGACCGGATCGGCCCTCTGGCTCGGCATCGGCTTGGTTCGGAGATGGCGCGGGACGCTGGTTGAATGGGGAGCAATGCTTCGCAGGCATGGGCGCAGCGCGCTCGGCCTGGCGGTGTTGGTTGGTACCCTCCTGGCAGTGGTCGTGGCGTACCAAGCCACGAAACCGAATGTCCCGCGCGAAAAGGCCGCGCAAATCGCACAGAGCATGAAGGCCGAGGAAGTGGTGGCCCTCCTCGGTAATCCGCACGGGGGCTTGCCGAGTTCGGTCGGCCACACGCACCCCGGTTGTCATGCGTGGTCCTGGCACTACGCCGATAAGACGCTGGTGGTTTGGTTTTTCGATGAAACGGACCGGGTCAAGGATGCGAGAGTCGTTGACCCCGGCCCGAGCTGGTTCGCGAGCCTTTGGGAGAATTTCCCGCTGGGATGGTGGTAGATGCGGAGCAACCGAGCACCGACATTCGCGGCAGGGTGGCACGTCCCTCGGTACTCCGAGGGCGTGCGAAACCCCGCAACGACTTCAC
>JAGVLI010000691.1 GCA_020054355.1 Planctomycetales bacterium
ACCGCGGCAGGCAACGGTGCAGGAGGCGTTCCCAGCGGTGCTGGCATCCGCGCACGGCGCGTCACGCCCCTCGAAGGCTTCGGATATTGTCCGCGTTTCCTACCGTTACGACGGCCAGCCGCTGCCAGGAGGAATTACAAAAGGACAGTTAGTCAATCCCTGGAGTTCATTGGCGTTGAAAAGAGCGATCGAACGATGCCGGCTGCTCGAATCCGCCAGTGCATCAGCGATATTTTGCTGAACTGCAGGACTTCCAGGCGGCTATAGTTATAGGAGCGATTGAATAGGCTCCTACCGGGATAGCTCAATGACCCTCCGCACCAACCTGGTACTTCTTCTCGCCCTTCTCCCCGCCTCCCTTCGCGCCGATGAACCCGCCAAATCCCGCCTCGACAACTGGCACCAGTGGCGCGGGCCCGAAGCGACCGGCTTCGCTCCCAGAGGCGATCCGCCGTTGAAGTGGGACGCCAAGACCAACCTGAAATGGAAGACGGCATTGCCCGGCCGGGGCAGCTCCACGCCCATTGTCTGGGGTGATGCAGTCTTCGTCCTGTCGGCTATCGACACCGGCCGGCAAGCCGACGCCAAGGACATCCCCAAGCCGGATCCGAAGTTCGCGGGCGACAAGAAGACCAAGGCACCGACCAATTACTATCAGTTCGTCGTGTTGTGCATCGACCGGAACACCGGCAAGGTGCGCTGGCAGCAGACGGCGACGGAAAAGGTGCCGCACGAAGGGCATCACGAGACGCACAGCTATGCCGCCTTCTCGCCGACGACCGACGGCAAGTTCCTGTATGTCTCGTTCGGTTCGCGCGGCATCTTCTGCTACGACTTCGCCGGCAAGCTGCACTGGCAGCGCGACCTGGGGCGCATGGAAACCCGCTACGGCTGGGGCGAAGGCAACGCTCCGGTGATCCACGGCGAGACGCTGCTGGTCAACTGGGACCACGAAGGGGCATCCTTCATCACGGCCCTCAACGCCCGCACCGGCCAGACCCGCTGGAAGTCCGACCGCGATGAAGTCTCGTCGTGGGCCACGCCGCTGGTGGTGGAGCATGGCGGCAAGACGCAGGCGATCGTCAACGGCACCAAGCGGGTGCGCGGCTACGACCTGGCCACGGGCAAGGTGATCTGGGAGTGCGGTGGGCAGACGGTGAACGCCATTCCCTCACCGGTCGCGAGCGATGGCCTGGCCATCTGCATGAGCGGTTATCGCGGCAGCGCGGCCCGCGCCATTCCGCTCGACTCCGTGGGCGATGTGACCGAGAAGCCCGCCTGGCGGCACGACCGGGGCACGCCGTATGTCCCTTCGCCGCTGCTGCTCGGCGGCCGGCTCTATTTCACGCAGGGCAACACCCAACTGCTGACTTGCCTGGAAGTCAAAACCGGCAAAGTGGTCTTCGAGCGCGAACGGCTGCCGGGGCTGTCCAGTCTGTACGCCTCGCCGGCGGCGGCCCGCGACCGCATCTACCTGACCGGACGCGACGGCACCGTCCTGGTCATCAAGGCGGGCGACAAAGTCGAGGTGCTGGCCACGAATTCTCTCGGCGAAGGCATCGATGCGTCGCCCGCCATCGTCGGCAAGCAGATTTTCCTGCGTGGGGAGAAGCACCTCTACTGCATCGCGGGCGAGTGAATCCTCATCCTCGTTCCCAGCGCTCCGCCTCGCGGCAGCGCCCTCAACGTGTCATGCTGGCAGCGACTGAAGCGAGAATGCCGACGGCGTGCTGGCCTGCGAGGCAGAGCCTCGAAGGCAGCGCGTTCCCAGGCGGAAGCCCTGGGTACGAGGATAGAACGACACGCCAAACCTGCGATTGCCTTATCGGGTACCGGAGGCATGCCTGCCAAGCGCACGGGCCGTATAACAATCTCCAGCGAGATTGGTGGGCCACGGCTTCCGAACCCGAAAGCGAACCATGCCGGAAATCATCGACAGCGATCTGGTCATCATTGGCGCTGGGCCGGGCGGCTACGCGGCGGCTTTTCACGCCGCCGACAAGGGCATGAAGGTGACGTTACTCGACGCCCGCGAACGTCCCGGCGGCACCTGCCTGCACGTCGGCTGCATTCCGTCCAAGGCACTGTTGCACGTTGCCAAGCTCATCACCGATGTGCGCGACGCCAAGGAGCAGGGCCTCGATTTCGGCACGCCGAAGCTCGACGTGGCCGCCGTGCGCAATTACTGGACCAAGGTCGTCGAGAGCCTGGCGAAAAACCTGGCCGGCATGTGCAAGCAGCGCAAGGTCGAACTGGTCAACTCGAAAGCCGTCTTCGAGGATTCGCGGACGCTGAAGCTGGCCGATGGCAGCCTGCGCCGCTTTCAGCATTGCATCATCGCCACCGGCTCGGTGCCGACCACGATCCCGGCCTTCGACATCGGCAGCCCGCGCGTCATGGATTCGACGGCCGCCCTGCGCCTGGAAGAACTGCCCGGCAAGCTGCTGATCGTCGGCGGCGGCTACATCGGACTCGAACTGGGCTACGTGTACGCAGCGCTCGGCAGCAAAGTAACGGTAGTCGAACTGACCGGCAGCCTGCTGCCTGGTGTCGATGCCGACCTGGTCCGGCCGCTGGCCCATCGCCTCAAGGGGCAGTTCGAGAAGATTTACTTGAATACGAAAGTCGTGAAGATCGCCGACACGGGCAACGGCGTGCGGGCCACGCTCGAAGGCGAGAAGGTCACGGACGCCGAGCCAGTCTTCGACCGGGTGCTGGTCGCCGTCGGCCGGAAGCCCAACACGCGGGAACTCGGACTCGACAAGACCAAGGTCCAGGTCGATCCGAAGGGCTTCATCCAGACCGACAACCAACGGCGCACCGCCGACGAGCGCATCTTCGCCATCGGCGACGCGGCCGGCGAGCCGATGCTGGCCCACAAGGCGACCTACGAAGGCAAGCTCGCGGTCGAGGTGATCGCCGGCGAGCCGACGCAGTTCGACGCCCGTGCCATTCCCGCCGTGGTCTTCACCGATCCGGAAATCGCCTGGGCCGGACTGACCGAAACGGATGCCGAGAAGCAGAAGAAGGAAGTCAAAATCACGGTCTTTCCCTGGGGCGCTTCCGGCCGGGCCGCGACCCTGGGCCGCATGGAAGGACGGACCAAGATCGTGTTCGAGCCGGAAACCGAGCGCGTCCTGGGCGTGGGCATCGTCGGCGCTGGCGCCGGCGAGATGATCGCGGAAGGCGTGCTGGCTGTCGAGATGGCGGCCACGGCGCGGGACCTGGCACTGTCGATCCATCCGCATCCGACGCTCTCGGAGACGGTCATGGAAGCGGCCGAAGCCCTGCACGGCAACACCACCCACATGTACAAGCCGAAGCCAGCGAAGTGAAAGACTGATAGCTGACAGCTATTAGCTAATAGCTGTCAGCTTGTTTTCAGTTCCTGCTCGTGTGGCTGAGGTGCATCTCATGACCGCTGCAGTTTTCCGCAGCCCGTCGATCATCCACTACGGGGCCGGGGCGCTCGAACAACTCGGCCCCACGGCACGGGAACTCGGCTTGCGTCATGTGCTCCTCGTGACGGATGCCGGCATGGTGCAACTCGGCACCGCCGGGAAAGCTCAGCAACTGCTCGAAGCGGCGGACGTTCGCACCACGATCTTCGACGGCGTCCAACCTGACCCGACGCTGGCCAACGTGGAAGCGGGCCTGGCCTTGCTTCGTCAGGATACCTGCGATGGCATCGTCGCGGTCGGCGGCGGCAGTCCGATCGACTGCGCCAAGGCCATCGCCGTCCGGCACACGCACCCACAGCCGTTGCCGGAGTTCGCGGGCGTCGAGCAGTTTCCCCTGCCGGGCCTGCCCGTCATCGCGGTGCCGACCACGGCGGGCACGGGCAGCGAAGTCACGCGCGTCATGGTCATCACCGACACCGAGCGCGACGTGAAGATGATGTTTGCCAGTCGCTATTGTCTCGCGGCCGCCGCCATCGTCGATCCGCTGCTGACGCTCGGCATGCCAAAAGGACTGACGGCAGCCGTCGGCGTCGATGCCCTGACGCACGCCATCGAAGCCTACGTTTCCCGCCGCGCCCAGCCGCAGACTGACTTGCTGGCGCTATCCGCCATCCGGCTGATTTCCCACAACCTGCGGACGGCCTACCACGACGGCAGCAATCTCGAAGCGCGCAGCGCGGTGATGCTCGGTGCGATGCAAGCGGGCCTGGCCTTCAGCAATGCCTCGGTGGCGCTGGTCCACGGCATGGCCCGGCCGCTGGGGGCTTGCTTCCACCTGACGCATGGCATCTCCATCGCCGTGCTGCTGCCGGCGGTGACGGAGTTCAGCGTCGGCGCTGCCCCCGAGCGCTATGCCCGGATTGCGGTCGAAATGGGCGAAAGCGACATCGTCAGTGCCTTGCGGAACCTCAACCGGGACGTGAACATACCGAGCCTGCGCGGCCTGAAGGTGCCCGAGGACCGCTATCGAGCGTTGCAGGGAAAAATGGCCACGGACGCCCTGGCCAGCGGCAGCCCGGCCAACAATCCGCGCCTGGCCAGCGCCAGTGAAATCGTCGAGCTGTATCAAAAGGTCTACGCGGAAGGTGCGTAGTGCGCGCACGGCTTATAAGCCTGAAGCGCAAGTATTGTGGTCCCCGAAAACTGGACCACCGAGTAAGCTGCTCCGGTGACCCAGCAAAGGGGTACTCATGGCGGGCCAGTTCAGCGTTCACCCGACCTTGATCCACGGCTGGAAGAAGCCGTTGCTCGCTGGAGCCGAGACGCTCTTCGCCAACGGCAGCAAGGCGGCTACGGCCGACGTCGAGGCGGAGCAGACCGAGTTGTTCGAGCAGATCGGCCGGCTCAAGATGGACCTGGAGCGGCTCAAAAAAGTCGGACCGCTCCCCTGAATGGCTGCGCCCGCGGGTCGAGGCCGATCGCGCGCCGTTGAGCGTGCGGCGGCAGTGCG
>JAGVLI010000071.1 GCA_020054355.1 Planctomycetales bacterium
CTGGGCGTCACGTTGCTCGCTGCCGTGCCGCACGTCGGCGTCATCCTGACTGCCTTTGCCGAACGCTGGAGTTTCACTCCGCTACCGGAATCGTACACCCTGAGCCACCTGCACGACGTTTGGTCCAACCCGGTGGCGGCCAGCAGCATCCGCAACAGCTTGATCTACAGTGCCGCCAGCACGGTCCTGGATATCCTGCTCGGCGGCTCCATCGCCTGGCTGGCGGCCCGCAGGCCCAGCTGGCTGGCCAGCGTCCTGGAAGGGCTGGCCATGCTGCCGTTGGCGCTGCCCGGCCTGGTGCTGGCTTTCGGCTATCTCACCTGCTACGCGGGCTGGATCCCCTGGCTCAAAGCCAATCTGCCCCACCAGTTCGCGGGCCTGGCCGACTTCTTCGACCCGAGCAAGAACCCGACCTTCCTGCTCATCATCGCCTATGCCGTGCGCCGGCTGCCTTACCTGACCCGTTCGGCCCTGGCGGGCTTGCAGCAGATCGCGCCGGTCCTGGAGGAAGCCGCCGAAAACCTGGGAGCGAGCCGCTGGCGGGTGCTCCGGACCGTGACCTTTCCGCTGATCGCCGCCAACCTCGTCGCCGGCTGCGTCCTGACCTTCGCCTTCGCCCTGCTCGAAGTCAGCGACAGCCTGATGCTGGCCCGCGAGGAGCGCTATTTCCCCATCACCCGCGCCATCCTCGGACTGCTCATGCGGCCCGACGACGGCGACATGATTGCCAGCGCCCTGGGCGTCTTCGCCATGCTGCTGCTCGGCTGCAGCCTGCTGGCGGCGGGCATCGCCCTGGGGCGCAGGATGGGAGAACTATTCCGCGTATAGGGCTAACGGATATTCCGGCGAACCCGGACAAGAGAATTGAAAATAATTTTCGTGGACGGCCCTCATACAATAAACCTCGGCGAACGCGAGTCCGTGGGTCAGGTTTCCAACCTGACTGACAACATGGTTAGTCAGGTTGGAAACCTGACCCACGGGCAGACCGGCCCCAGGCAGAAGCCCTGGGAACGAGAACTCTTCTCTCGGTGGACTCGATGACCCTGGCGAAACTGGCCCTCGAAGACGGAACCGTATACACCGGCCGCGCTTTCGGCGCGACCGGCGAGTCGTTCGGCGAAGTGGTCTTCAACACCAGCATGACCGGCTACCAGGAAGTGCTGACCGATCCGTCCTATCGTGGCCAGATTGTCACGATGACTTATCCGCTGATCGGCAACTACGGCACCAACAGCGAAGACACCGAATCCGGGCGGCCGCACGTCGAGGGCTTCCTCGTCCGGGAACTGTCGCGGGCGCCGAGCAATTTTCGCTCCAGCGGCAACCTGAACGACTACCTGGCCAAGCATCGCGTCATCGGTCTGGAAGGCATCGATACCCGCGCCCTGGTCCGGCGGTTGCGAGTGCGCGGCGCCATGACCGGCGTGCTGTCCACGGTCGATCTGGACGATGCTTCGCTGGTGCGGAAAGCCAAGACCAGTCCCGGTATCGTCGGCCGCGACCTGGTGCGCGAAGTCGTTCCTGAACGCTCCTCGACCTGGGACGAAGGCTTCAACAGCAAGTTCTGCTCGCAGCCGTTGCCCAGCCGGCCGCTGGATCGGCACGTCGTTGCCCTCGATTTCGGCATGAAGTGGAACATCCCGCGCTGCCTGGTGCAGGTCGGCTGCAAGGTGACGGTGATGCCCGGCACCGCTACGGCGGCGGAAGTCCTGTCGCAAAAGCCGGACGGCATCTTCCTGTCGAACGGTCCCGGCGACCCGGCCGCCCTCGATTACGCCAGCCAGACCATTCGCGGGCTGGTGGGCAAGAAGCCGATCTTCGGTATTTGCCTGGGGCATCAACTCCTGGGGCTGGCCCTGGGCGCGGAAACCTTCAAACTGAAGTTCGGCCATCGCGGTGCGAACCAACCCGTGCTGAATCAGCTGACGAGCAAGGTCGAGATCACCACGCAGAACCACGGTTTCGCCGTCCGCGTGGACAACCTGCCCCGCGAACTGGAGCCAACGCACATCAACTTGAACGACGGCACCCTGGAAGGCATGCGGCACCGCACTTTGCCGATCTTCAGCGTGCAGTACCACCCGGAAGCCTCGGCCGGTCCACACGACAGCTCGTATCTGTTCGAGGAGTTCCGTAAACTGCTCGACTGATTTGCGCCGCTTGCGGCTTCGCGGATTCCTAGCTTCGCAGTATTTTCCAACAAATCTCCTTCCTCATTGTTTGGTAAGGTGAGGTTCACGATGCGCATCCATAAGTTGAGCGCGCTCTTGCTGACGCTGGCGTTCGGCCCTGGCCTCCAGGCCGAGCAGCCACAGTTGGAGAAAGGCGCGGCGCGCTTCCGCGTCGTCGGCGATCAAAAGAATGTGCCGGAACGCTATCGCCTGGCGGAACACACCTTTGACTGGGAGACGCAACCGAAGCAGCCAAATGGCACGAACGGCGTTACGGTGTATCACGTCCGTTTTCCGTCGCCGGTCGAGACGGAGCACAAAGAGAACAACACTGTTCACGCGGAATACTATCGGCCCAAGGGCGACGGCCCGTTCCCGGCGACCATCGTGCTGGACGTGACGGCCGGCGATCAGCAGCTGTCGCGCATCATCGCCATGCACCTGGCCAGCAAGGGCGTGGCGGCCCTGTTCGTGCAGATGGCCTA
>JAGVLI010000774.1 GCA_020054355.1 Planctomycetales bacterium
CAGCCTGAAGGGCCAGCGAAGGAACGTCCGTCTGTTCCTTCGCTGGCCCTTCAGGCTGGTGCTTGCGACCGACTGGCTGAACGGGCGTGTCTACTTCTTGCCCAGCAATTCCTTGACCGCGGGCGTGACCGCCTCGGCCCAGATTTCATAGCCCTTCGGGCTGAGGTGCAGGAAGTCCGGCATGATGTCCTTGGGCAGCTGCTTGTCTTCGCCCAGGAATTTCGGGCCGATGTCGAGGTAGCGCACCGTCTTGCCGCCGTCATCCAGCTTGGCGAGCGTCTTGTTGACCTCGATCAGCTTGTCGTTCTGGGTATTCGGCATCTCCTTGCCGCGCGGGAAGACGGCCAGCAGCAGCACCTTGGTGGCCGGCGACTTCTGGTGGATGGTTTTAACGATTTCGGTGACGCCCTCGGCGATGTCGGCGGCCGGGTCGGCGCCGCTGTTGTTGGTGCCGATCATCAGCACGGCGACCTTCGGCTTGATGCCGTCCAGTTCGCCATTCAGGATGCGCCAGAGCACGTGCTGCGTGCGGTCGCCGCCGATGCCGAAGTTGGCGGCCTTGAGCGGCTCGAAATTCTTGGCCCAGACGTCCTTGCCCGCGCCGCGCCAGCCTGCGGTGATGGAATCGCCGAGGAACAGCACATCGACGTCGCCCTTCTTGGCGATCTCGACATACGATTCGTGCGCCTTGACGAAGCCGGGTTACGGCGTCTTGCCGTCCTTGTCGAACTTCGGCGACGGCGTGGCGGCAGCGCTCTTCTTGGCATCGTCGGCGCGGAGCAGCGAGACCACTTGCTCGCAGCTGCCCAGCAAGATGCCGGCTGCCAGCAGCAGCCGCAGGGTGGAACTTCGGGTTTTCATGGTGATGGTTCTCCTTGGTGGAAAAGGTGATTTGTAGGGTGGGTCGAGCGTACTCGCGAAGACCCACCACAGCGCCACGAGCCTCAACTCCTTCTGATTCGTCGGTTGTCATCGTGCTGTTGCGCCCGTAGGCGGATAATTCTTTGAACACTGAGAACGCCGGACAAGATGGCCCCACCGCCGACGCTGATGCAGAAAAGGCTGCCAGTTCTCACCCCCAGCCCGACACTCAGCGCTGTGCCCACCAAGCCACCGATCGCGGCGCCGATCAGCAGCCAAAATGAGCCAAACAAGAAGAAACCAGCCCCGCGAGCGATGCGATCATACCCGGCAGCGAGCCGGTCCGTGAGCATGGCTCCGCGCAGGTCCTCCTTGCTCAGGTCCACGTCGCACACGACCTGGGAAAGGTCTACGTCGGTGAGATCGGTAGATGCGTTGCGCAAAGTTCCCACCAGCACCGTCCGGTCCAGCATCCCCCCCGTAAAGTCCGCGCCTCGAATGTCGGCGCCGCTCAGGTCCGCGCCCGCCAAGTCGGCACCGCTGAAATCGGCACCGCTCAAATTCGCGCGGCGCAAGTTCGTGCGGCAAAGGATGGCTTCTTGGAAGTCGGCCTCCTGAAGGTTGGCTTCGGATAGCACCGCGTCGGTTAGGTCCGCACCGCTCAAATCGACGGCAATCAGGTTGCTCTGTGGCAGATTGGCGCTGCGCAAGTGAAGTCCGCGCAAGTCGAGCTTCCGAAAGTCTCTTTCACCGCAGGCGTAGCGCTTCAGCAACTCTTCCGCGCTGAGTGAAACGAGGCTGTCGCCGCCGTCGTCCGGCGCGGAGTCGTCCGGTTCCGAGGACTGTCTCTCTTGCGGGTGCGGCGTGACTGGGGCGAGAACCGGCGCGGGGACCGCCTGCGCTGGCGCGGCGAGAAGGCGGCACGACTTGGTGAATGCTGAGTGAACGTCGGCGCGCAGGTGCTTTGCCCACGGCGGATCCTCCTCAGCGCGTGTGCGCGCGAACCGCGCCAGCGCGTAACCGTACATGGGCATGCTGAGATAGCCCCGACGCCCCATGCTCCAGCCCGCCACCGCGCCCGCGTGCCAGTAATGCTCGCGGATCACGGAGTTGGCGGTGAACACTCCCATCCCCAGATAGACCGTGAGCAGATCGGTGAGGGCTTCATGGTCTTCGGCATCAGGGGACACCCGACCGTGCCCCAAAAGCAGGACGTGGCCAATCTCGTGAGCCATCGTCGCCACCAGCCCCAGCGGGTCATCCAGATTTCCCACTTCAACCCAGATGCGAAACTTTCCCGCTTCTTCGTGATACAGGCCAGCAGTCCCCAGACGCCCCTGGCCGTCATGAACTGGGTTGCGATCTTCAAATATAGAAAGTTCGACTGTTTCCGGCGCAATGCCCATATAGCCACAAACACGGTCCAGCATCACCCGTGCGTCATCGGCAGTGCCTTGGTACGAGTCAGGGAAGAAATCGGCGGATGGCAGGATGACGCGCGACGACCGTACGCGCTCCAGGCCGAACTGCTCGGTCAGCCAGGCCCAGCGCCGTTCGATCCACTCCCTGGTTGGGGGATCGATTGGGCAATCAGGCTCGGAGGCGAACCAATTGGACATGATGCTTTGCCTTTCGCCAAAGTCGCGCCACGAGCCTCAACACCTTCCGGTGGGTCTTCGCGAGTACGCTCGACCCACCCTACGGGAACTGCCCCGCCGGCCGCACGCCCTTGCCTTCCTGCTTGGTCGCGGTGTCGCCCAGGTCTTCCCGCGCCTGGTCGGCCAGCTTCTTGAGCTTCTCGACGACTTCCGGATGCTGCTCGGCGACATTGGTGGTTTCGCCGACATCCTTCGTGAGATCGAACAGGGCCAGCGGCGTCTTGGCCTCGGCGTAGCCGGCGGGCTGGCCATCCTTGCCGCCTTCCTTGCCCGCCAGGGTGCGATAGCTGTGCGGGAAGTGCAGCTTCCACGGACCGCTGCGCACCGCTTGCAGCTCCCGGCCCCAGTAGAAGTAGTACGCCTCCTGCGGCGACTTCGCGTCCTTCTGGCCCGAAAGCAGCGGCCAGATGTCCTTGCCGTCGATCGGGTGCTTCGGCAGGTCCGCTTTCGCGAGCTTCGCCAGCGTCGGCAACAGGTCGATCGTCATCGCTGGTTCGCGGCAGACGGTGCCGGCGGGGATC
>JAGVLI010000520.1 GCA_020054355.1 Planctomycetales bacterium
CCGTCGGCTGGAAGCCAGCGGCGTCATCCGCGGCTACACCGCCTTGCTGGACGCCCAGCGGCTCGGCTACACGCTGACCGCGTTCGTCAGCGTCACCCTCGAACGCTCGAAGCATGCCCCGGCCTTCCTCAAGATGATCGCGGCGTTGCCGGAGGTCCAGGAGTGTCACCACGTCGCCGGCGAGCACGATTACTTGCTCAAGGTCCGCTGCCGGAACACGCTCGACCTGGAGCGGATCATCACCCAGCACCTCAAGGCGGAAGCCCTGGCGGCCCGGACGCACACGACCATCGTGCTGTCGACCAGCAAGGAAACGCCGGCGCTACCCATCCACGCCACGCCGGCCGAGCACGACCGCTGAACAGCAAGATCATTTCTTGCCTTCGATTCCAAATCACTATCCAGACACGGCGCTGTAATCATACGAATTTATTGAATAATTATTTCAATTCAATTGAATTGTGCTATTATTCACACGAATCGATTGCAACGATCCTTGCGGAACTTGGTTTCAATCGTGCGCAGCCGGAAGGAGTCAGCAAAATGAACGCGGCCCAGGAGACGCTTCGCTCCGATGTCGAGATCGCGGAGTTGGTCCAGGCGTTCGAGTCCTGCACCTTGCCGCGCGCGGAGTGGAAGCACGCCGCGCATCTGACCGTGGCCCTGTGGTACGTGCGCCGACTGCCGCGCGCCCAGGCGACCGACCGGCTGCGCGAGGGCATTCAGCGTTATAACGCCGCCAAGGGCAACGGCCTGGCTTACCACGAAACCATCACCCTGGCCTGGATTGCCGTGGTGGCGCGCTTTCTGACCGACTGCGATTTTGGCCAGTCCCAGGCAGCGCTGACGCAGGGTCTGCTGGAACGCTGCGGCGACAAACTTTACTTGCAGCGGTTCTATAGCCGTGCGATCCTCATGTCCGAGGCAGCCCGCCGTGCCTGGGTACCGCCCGATCTGGCGCCGTTCGAGTCGGATTCGCCGTCGCGCGAATAAGGAATTGCCGATGATCGACTTCCCAATTTTCGAGCAGTCGGGCGCCATGCAACGCCGTCAGGGCGATTGAGGGAGCAACGGCCGTGACTCTTGGCGCGGCAAGGAAAGCGCCGGCGACGCGGTAAGCCGTGGGGATTAGCCGACGAAGGTTTTCAGGTCGTCGGGATTCATGGCCTGGGTGAAGCTGCCGCCGACGATCGACTCGCCGCCGGGGTGCTCGATGCAGTAGACGACCCGCACTTGGAGGGTCCGGACGACGTTGCGGGTGGTATGTTTGAGTTCGATGGTGAGCAGGTCGCCGGCATTGATGTTGCGGCCGACCACCAGGCTGACGCCCGTCGCGGAAATGTTGCGGACACGGATCGGCGCCGCCCCGCCGCGCACGGTGGCCAGCAGCCGACAGGAAGTCATCAGACTACAGGGATGGCGGGTGGCGACCCGGCGCTCGATACCTGTGGGTTCGGAAGGTTGGGCGGAAGTGGGATCGGACGGTTCGGCCATCGGCCCCTCGCCCTGGATGTTGGGCCGCGCCCGCGCAGGAGAGTTCCCGCGAGCTGGTGGTCACAGCAGCAGGTCTTGCAGGTCGTCCTCGGCGATCTTGTTGGCCAGCGTGCAACCGAGCATCCAGCCGCCGTTGCTGTTCTGCGTGGCATGGACGACGCGGCCCACCAGAGTGTGCGACAGGCTCTGGTCCTGTTTCTTTTTTTCCAGCTCGATGACCAGCAGGGTGCCCGGCTCGAAGCGGCGGGTGAGCAGCAGCCCGATGCTGCCGGACGAGAGGTCCCGGACCCGCGCCGGCCAGGGATCGTCCTTCACCGAGGCCACCGAGCGGCAGTAAGCTTCCAGGCCGACCGGCTTGCGCTTGGCTTCACTGCTCTTGACGTTCTTTTTGCTGCCGCCGCCGGGGCGCTTGACTCCCCCGCGCTTCGTGGGTTTGGTCTTGCGCCGCCATCCCATCCATTCCAACACCGACCAGAAGAGATTGGGCCGTCGCGGCATGCTCGCCTCGAAAAATCGTTGGCACAGGTACGGTGAAATCCTTTCCAAACAGTAAGCCATTCCTCATCGGCAGTCAAATGACCAGTCCCTGAAACGGAGAGAGCGGGGGCGGAAATTGAGCGATTCCAGCCGACTGCGGGCGCCTGAATGGCTCGTTCCGGCAGCTCATTGCCTGACCCAGGAAATGAGTTCAGCCCTGGCCAAAAAGCATCGTATCACGAGTCGATGCGATGTCAAGCATGGGCCGGGTAAACTTTGTCCGGCGCGCTTCAGGAGCGGCCCTGCCCACGGCACGCCAGGCGAAAACGTCCGGCGAGCAGTCGCTTGACTCCGGTCCGGTTATGAGTCATGCTGATTCGTGAGAGGCTTTCGCCTCGACAGACGCGGGCCGGCGTGCGCGATCGGCCTCATCTCCAGCCGGCCGCCGCGAGGACCCTCGCCATGGACAAGACCGAGCAACTGATCGCCAAGACGGAGCGCTTGCTTGCGCAGATCGAGACCTTGCAAGCCACCATGCACCAGTTGCAGGGCGAATTGAAGCAGCACGGCGAGGACCTGGCGCAGCAGCTGACCCGCGTCCGCAAGAAGCCCGCGCAAACGCAGCA
>JAGVLI010000808.1 GCA_020054355.1 Planctomycetales bacterium
ACTTGCCGCTTACTCCGCTGCGCTGCGTGCGCGGCTCCGACTTCATTTCGGGGCAGTCGCTTGCTGCATCGGCTTCGCGGCCTGGTGCTGCTTGGCCCAGATTTGCAGGACTTGTCCCCCAGCCGCCGCCAGTTGCTGGAAGACCTTTCGCACTTTGCCGGTATCGGTCTCCGCGCGCAGGCAGCGCAGCAGCGACACCGACCGCGCCTCACCCAGCAACTCCATCAGGGTGGGCAGGAACCATTCCTCGATGCCATAGACCTTGCCCACGCTGGTGCAGACCGGCACCGCGCCGTCGAGGTGCGTGCCCAGTTGGTCGCGCACCGCCGTCATGGCCTCTTGGATTTGCTTTTCTTTCAGCCGCGTGGGTTGCTGCCAGTTGTACGGTGGCGCCCAGTCCATCGCCGGAGTCAGCAAGTCGATGTGCGTCACCACGGCCAGCACCGGCGGCATCTTCAGGTCCGGCCGACTCGCGAACCAGCGCTTCAGCTCGTCGAGCATCGCTAGATCGGCCTGGCGCGCCGGATTGCGGGCATGCAGCGCCAGGATGAGCACGTCGGCTTGCTGCGCTGCTTGCTGAGTCGCTTTCAACTGGTCTGCCTTCGGCCCCTGATGCCCGTAGCCGACCGTATCGAGCAGCATGAGCCGTGAACTGCTGCCGGGCAAGGGCAGCTGATAGCGAGTGACCGTGTCGGTGGCGGGCAGCACGTCGGTCTTCGCTTTTTGCTCGCCCAGCAGAGCATTGATGAAGCTGGACTTGCCGACCTTGGTCTGTCCGAAGATCGCCAGCGTCACCACTTCGACGGGCTTGCCGTCGGGACCGACGGCTTCGTCCGAGCGCGACTGCGGACCAGCGGTTTGCCGCTGCCATTCGCGGAAGCGCTGCGTCCCAACCTTCAGGCGGCCGCTATTCAGGTCGATCAGGTAGCTGCCCAGCCGATGGATGAAGGCGACGTGGAACCACGCGATCAGGTCCTGCTGGAGCATCTGCAAGGGCATGGTGGTGCCGGCGCGCGAAGCCAGGTAGCGCACGCCCGTCTCAAGGGGGTTGAAGACCGCCGACAAGAGCCAGAAGGCGTTGCTCGCTTGCCGATACCAGTTGGTGGCTTTGTCGGCGGCTTCCTTGGTCCAGCGCCAGTCGCTGACGGACAGCAGGTGGCTCGCGGGCACGTTCTTGTCCACCAGTTCCGCGAGGTCGTGGGCGGCCAGCTCCACGACCGTAAGAATCTCGGGCACCGTGAGCGAGCTGAAGGGGTCCTTGGCCTGCGGATGGTAGAAGCGGGCCAGTTCCAGGGCCAGGTCCTGGGACAGCTTGGCGTAGGTTTCCAGGTCCTGGAACTGCAACGCACTCTGGGCGGAAAGCTGCTGAGCGCGCGCCTCGACCAGCTGGAAGGCTTGCTTGTCGCGGTCGGTCCAGTGCATCGGCGGCGCGAAGTCGATGTGCGGCAGCAGGCGGCGTCTGCGCAGCCAGTACCAGGCCAGGAACCAGCCGACGCCGACGCAGGCGGTCATCGGCCACCAGACCCAGAAGCCATAGCCGCTCTGCCAGAGAAAGTACGAACCCAGGCCGAGCAGCACGGCCAGCGGCACGGCGATCAGCACGGTAATCACGGCGATGCGCCAACGACTCATGGCATGGACTCCTGCGAAGCCGCGAGCGGCCTACGAACAACTCATTCCTTTGGCGCTGCCTGCGGCTCGGCGGCTGCCGTCGCCCGCGCCGTGCCCCACGATTTCTCCGCCAGGGCCAGCTGCTCCTGATAGTAGCGGCGCAAATCCTCGGAGCGCGGCACATGACCCTTGTGGACGGCGCTGTAGTAGAAGCAGAACGCCTTGCCCAGGGCGAACGTGGAAGCGCCCGCCAGCGCCGCGCCGGCCACCGAACCGACGTAGGGGATGAACTTGATGACTTCCCGCACGGCTTGCCGGGTCATCATGCCCAGGCCGAGCGTGCCGGCCAGTTCCAGGAACCGGCTGCCGGTCAACGGTTGTCCATACATCCGGGCCAGATGTGAAATCATCTGCGTCTGGATGCCCGGCAGGATGAACAGGTCGAGCCAGGGAATCGGGATCGCTCCGGCGGACGCCGCCAGGCTGCTGTAGCCGATAATGTGGGGCAGCGCGCTCTGCGCGTAGAAGTCTTGCAGTTCCCGACTGGCCTGATCGAGCGCGATCAAGGTTTGACGGTAGGCGGCGGGCAGCGACGCCAGCAGTTGCTGCTTGAGCAGATCGCCGCCGTAGTTCGGCTCGGTGTAGCCTTCCTCCGGGCGCGTCAGGTCCACCGCCACCGCGCGATCGACCAGGCAATCGAAACGGCGCTGCTGCTCGTCCAGCGTCCGCGCCAGGTCGGGCGGCACCACGACACTTTCCGGATTGAGGGCCAGCCGCCAGCGGTCGCCCTCCGTTGGTTGCACCACGAAGGGATAGGGCAGCGGGTGCTGCTGCTGCGGATAGGCCTCGTGCAGGCAGGTGAGCAGCAGCAAGACGGGCCGGCTGCGCCGGGCGGCGCGAATCGTGCGCAGGTGCTCGACGACGTGCTCCAGCGCGTGGTCGGTGGCCTTAACGGTGACGATCACCAGATGGGCCGAGCTGTCGAACTTGGCAAGGTCCTCGGCCGGATCGTAGCCCGGTTCATCCATGCCGCGAGTATCGAGGAAGTTCAGCAACGGTGCTTCCGGCGTCGGAAACTGGTACTGGCGGGAAAAGCGGGTGCAAGGACGAAACCCTTGACCGATTTCCGCCTCCTCCGCGCCGGTCAAATACTTGATCAGGGAAGTCTTGCCGCTCTGGGTCTTGCCGAACAGCCAGAACACCGGCACCGGCGTGCGTTTGCGGATCTCTTCGAGCTTGGCCTGAAGCCGGGCTTCGCGCTGGCGCGAGGAGAACAAGGATGTGAGTTTGCCAATCATGTGTGCGAATTCACCCTGCCTTCTGCCTGCCAACATGCTGCCCGATGTAGGTCAGGCTTGCCAGCCTGACACTCTCCGCAGTTTGTCAGGCTAGAAAGCCTGACCTACGAGCCTCCGCTGATTTCCGCGAGCCTTGCTTGTCGCCGCGCCGGCTGCTACTGCGAGACGTTCTTCTTGTAAGGCGTACAGACTGCTGCCATGTAACGGCCAGCTGGCCACAGGAATCTCGCTGCAAAAGGCGCACCGAAATCGCTTGGCTGCGGGTTCTTCGAGCCGTCGGGAGCGGAATTGCCGGAATGCGCCGGCAAATGTGAGTGCAGTCAACGCAATCCGGAGGGGAGGCCGAAGGAGCCTGAACCGTGGCTGCGGCGCGGCGTGCTGCCAGGCTGGTCCTTGTCGAGCTTGGTGTCGGAAGTGGAGCCGTCGGGTTCGCTTTCGGTCGGGGTGGCGTCGGCGGCTGCCCCCCATTTCATCAAACGGCGCATCACGTCGGCGGCCTGACGGCTATGCAACGGCGGCAAGGGCTGCCCCAGTGCCAGCCCCAGGTCCACCCCCAGGCGGCGCTGGACCACGTCGGCGGTGGCCAGGGCCATTTCGCGATTGGGCATGCGGGCAATGTCGCGCAGGACGACCAGC